>JAGRKY010000195.1 GCA_020442095.1 Bauldia sp. | reverse complement strand
GCCGTCCGGTCCGTCAGCTCCCGCGCCTCGGCGAGCGCCTGCCTCAGGATCGTCCTCTCGCTTTGGTCATAGGGACGGAAGAAGGTCGGCCCGAAGCTTTCGACCGACTCGCCGTCGGTGACGAGCACCGCGACATCGACCCCGTCCATCGACGTCCCGCTCATCATTCCGGCCACGGTCTGCATCGTCATCTTCCGGAAAAGGTTCCGAATATCGGGTGAATGGCATGGCCGCGGACGAAAAAGCGGCAAAATGTGAGACTCACGACAAGTGAAATCGGCGGCGGCCCCTGTTATACGGCTTTCGCCCGGTGCCTCCACAAGGTTCCTCACATTCCATGGGCGGCGGCCGGGCCTGACCTTTCATCCGCCGGGAAACCAGACCAGTGCCCAAGTCCGACTTCTTGCGTGTCTTCGAAGAGCGCGGCTTCATCCATCAATGCTCCGACCTGGAAGGGCTCGACGCCCTCGCCGCCAGCGGGCCCGTCTCCGGCTATATCGGCTTCGATTGCACGGCGCCGAGCCTCCATGTCGGCAGCCTGTTGCAGATCATGATGCTGCGCTGGATGCAGAAGACGGGTCATCGGCCGATCGCGCTGATGGGCAGCGGCACGACCAGGGTCGGCGACCCTTCGGGCAAGGACGAGAGCCGCAAGGTCCTGTCGGAGGCCGACATCGAAGCCAACAAGAACGGCATCCGCACGGTCTTCGACCGCTTCCTCGATTTCGGCTCCGGGCCGACCGGCGCCCTGATGGTCGACAACGCGGACTGGCTGCTCGGGCTCAACTACATCTCCTTTCTCCGCGACGTCGGTCGCCACGTCTCGGTCAATCAGATGATCCAGCGGGATTCGGTCCGGATGCGGCTCGAGCGCGAGCAGCACCTCTCCTTCCTCGAATTCAACTACATGGTCCTACAGGGCTACGACTTCGTCGAGCTTGCCCGCCGCTTCGGCTGCCGGCTGCAGCTCGGCGGCTCCGACCAATGGGGCAACATCATCTCCGGCATCGACCTTGGCCGGCGGATGGAGAATGTCGAGCTCTTCGCCCTCACCTCGCCGCTGATCACCACCGCGTCCGGCGCTAAGATGGGCAAGACCGCGGCCGGCGCGGTCTGGCTGAATGCCGACCTCGTCTCGCCCTACGAATACTGGCAGTTCTGGCGGAACACCGAGGACGCGGATGTCGGCCGCTTCCTCAGGCTCTTCACCGACTTGCCGCTCGACGAGATTGCCCGGCTGGAGGCGCTCGGCGGCGCCGAGATCAACGAGGCGAAGAAGGTCCTCGCCACCGAAGCGACCGCGCTTCTCCATGGCCGGGCCGCGGCCGGGGAGGCGTCGGAGGCGGCAAGGCGAACCTTCGAGGAAGGCACCCGCGCCGACGCCTTGCCGACGATCACCGTCGCGGAAGCGGACCTCGCGGCCGGCATCGGCGTGCTCGGCCTCTTCGTCCAGGCGGGTCTGATGTCGTCGAACGGCGAGGCGCGGCGCGCGATCCGCGGCGGCGGCCTGAGGATCAACGACACGGCGGTCACCGACGAAAAGGCGGTCGTCTCGGCCGTCGACCTCGCCGAGGGGGCGATCAAGCTCTCCCACGGGCGCAAGAAGCACGTTCTGGTGCGGGCGGGGTAGCGTTGCCTTTTGCGTGGCGCGTCCTTCGAGGCTCGCCGCCTACGCGGCGAGGACCACGGGATGGCTCCCCGGCTGAACCTGCCGCCCCCGAGGTTCCGACCTCGCCATCCTGAGGTGCGGGGGCGAAGCCCGAGCCTCGAAGGACGCAGCGACCACCGATCTCCCTCTGCTACCGGAACTCGAAGATTTTGCGGAAGATGCCGGGCGCCACCGCCGAGAGCGGGTTGAAATAGACCTGCGGCCCGCCGAGCGGTCCCTCGACCCGGAAGGTCACGCCGATCAGCCCGCCCCGGTTTCCGCCGCCGAGCACGAGGCCGAGCACCGGCACCCGGCCGAAGACGTTGTTCAGCGCGTAGAGCGGAAGATAGGTACCGTTGATCATGACATGGCCGAGGCGCAGGTCGACGCGGCCGTTGAAGGTCGCGCCGACGGCCTGGCCGCGCAGCAGCGCCTCGTCGATGGTGATCGCCTCGCCGGAAAGGTGGAAGCGCGCCGCCAGTTGATCGAAATGCAGCCGGGTCGGATCGATCCGCTGCTTGGTCGGCGCGCTCGAGATCACCCGTTTCACCGCCGGCTCGTTGAGGATATCGAAATCGGTCACCGTCGCCTTGCCGGCCATCGGGCCGCCCCGGCCGACCCTCTGTGCGGAGATCGTCACCACACCACCGTTGATGCGATCATAGAGGTTCAGGAATCGGAAGAGGCTCCCGGCGCCGGCCGAGACCTGCAGGGAAGCCCCCTTCCGGGAGTCGGAGAAGTCGACCGCGACCCGCGTCCCGCCGAGCGAGCCGGCCACCGATATCCGGGTCGGCGAGCCGTTGACCGTCACGTAGGCCGCTTTCAAGCCGGTCATTGCCTCGCCATTGAAGCCGGTCACCTTGGCGATATCCGCCTCGACCGATATATCGGGTCCGCCGTCGCCCTCGCCGGTCTTCGTCGCTTCGGTGATGACGCCACGCATGTCGAACGCATCGCCACGCGCCTTGATCGCGTAGCCCTTTTCCGTGGCCGCCAGCGTGAAGGCCATCGAGTCTTCCGGGCGAAGCGCGAAGCGCCTGATCTCGGCCGAGACGAGGCCGGCCGTGGCGTCGATGAAGGCCGAGCCCTCGAGACCGAAGCCATCGCCCTCCAGCACGATGTTCTCGACGCTCTGTCCGCCTTCGACCGGGATCAGGTCGAAGGAAAGCGTCGCCGGGACCCCGATCCCCTTGGTCCAGCCCAGTCCCGGCAGGGTCAGCCGCGCCGGCCCCAGGTCGAGGTCGTAGTGCTGGCCGTCGCTGTCGGCGAGGCTGCTGATCTGGGTTCCGACCGTGCCGTCGACGATGTCGTCGAGGCTCAGGCCGAGCCTGTCGCGCGCCGCCTTGTCGAGGGAAAGGCGCGCAAGCTGCTGCCCGCGGCCGCTCGCCGCTCCCTCATGTCCAAGCGGCTGCGAGATGCTGACATCGGCGCGTACGCCATCGATCGTGGCGGTTCCGCTGACGGCGAAATTGTCGGGAACCACGGAAATCGTGACGTCGGCATCGCTGAATGTGCGACCTTCGATCGGACGGGCGCTGGCCAGTCCCTTGCCGGCCACGGTGACCTTCCAGCCCATCTCCTCGGCGATCTCGTCCTCTTCCTTGTCGAGCGGCAGACGCAGCGAGATCGTCGCGGCGGCGGTACCGGAAAGGTCGTCCGGCGAGACGTTCCGCTTGGCGAGGACGTTGAGCGGCGCGGCGTCCGCGATCTCGCCCAATCCCGCCGCCGGTCCGGCGAGTTCAAGCTCCACGACGGCGACCGGCGCGGGATCGAAGACGTCGTCGATGGCGAAGGCGCCGGCATCGATCGATACGGTCCGCCCGGAAGCGAGCTCGAGGCGCGCGGCGTCGAGGTCGACGCCGAGTGTCTTGCCGGACAAAACGGCATTCCCGGAGGCGCCGGAAACCGGCGGCAGGTCTCCGAATGTCCGGAAGGCGGCGTCCTTGAGCCGGAGATTGAGGCTCAGGCCGTCGTCGGGCATCCGGGGATGCTCGCTCTCCAGCACACCGGCCGGAATGGTCGCCTCGAACTGACCGGATTCGATCGTCCCTCCGGTCATGTTCGCCAGCACCCAGTGACGGACGCCGGGCGCGAGGAACGGCACCCACATCTGCTGGAAGGTGGCAACCGGCATCGGCGACAGCGATGCGGCAAGCGCCAGCGACGGTCCCGCGTCCTCGAAGCCGACCGTTCCGGCGAGCGCCAGCGATCCGCTTTGCGTCTGGATGGAGAGATCCTCGATATCGAGCAGCCGGCCCGGCAGGTCGTAGATGCCGGACAGGGCGATCTGGTCGGCGATGACAGGCGGCGCCTCAGCGTCCCGCGCCGCCAGGACCGCGCCAGACGACTCGAGATTGAAGGCATAGCGCCCGTGCCCGACCGGTCCGGAAGGGCGAATCCAGCCGGTGACCACTCCTCTCGTCTTGCCGAAATAAAGGGGTGACGGCTCGACGTTGATGGTCTGGTTCGCGACATCCCAGTCGAGCTTGATCGTCGCCTCGTCGAGCAGCACGCTCGCGTCTTCGCTGCCGGTCGTGAAGACGCCCGCCCCGACATCGAGCCTCAGCATCGCCGCCTCGATCGCACCATCGCCGGCAAAATCGATATTGGCACGACCGTAGAGCGGGATGTCGGCCGAGGTGGCGCTGTCGCCGCCGAATTGCGGAAACAGATCGGCGAGCGTCAGTTGCGAGAAGACGCCGGAGATCTGGTGGGCGCCGGTTTCCGGATCTTCCGTCCTCTCCAGCGTGCCGCTCCAGCGTCCGGCGTAGCCGGAGGTCGCGATCGACACGGCCAGTCCGCGCTTTTCGGGGTCAAAGGTCGCGTCGAAGTCGGTCTCGCCGAAATGCCGCTGTCGCTGGGAGGGAACGTCCCAGACATTGATCGTGCCGCCGATCAGCGACAGCGTCCGGAAATGCGACGCGACGGAGAAGTCGAGCTGCGCCTCGAGGCCCCGATCGACCAGACGAATGAGCGAGGCGATCTCCGGAAAGCCGCCGTCGGGCCCCGCGCCCGGTATCGGCCCGTCGGGAGCTTCACCGGATGCCGTCGCCGAGGATAAGGTCGAGCGCGTGCCGAGATAGACCGTGCCGCGCTCCGGCCGCACCAGCGAGAATTCCGCCGATCGGAGTTCGACCGCAGTGATCGTCACCCTGAACCCGATCAGCGAGAGCGGATCGATCGCCAGTCGGGTGCCGGGGATGCGGGCGACCACCGCGCCTCCGGAGTCGACAACCTCGGTATCGCCGATATCGGCAACCAGCCCGAGCACCGGATCGACGTCGATGGCGGCCTTGTCGACCGTCACCAGGTAATCGCTGCCGAGCCGCGCCTGGAGCGCCTCGCGGTAGCCCTCCCTGACGAAGCCCAGTTCGGTTGGTCCCGACAGGACCACCGCCATGATCGCCACGACCACGAACAGCAGAAGTCCACCGACGACCGCCGCGACAAGCAGGCCGAGCCTCATGCCGCGCGATCGCCGGCGCGGCTCCTCGTCGGCATCCAGTTCCGCAGTCCCGTCGGAATATCGTCTCACTGGCATCGGCGGGCGGTTGGCAGCTCCGAAGCGGCGTTCATCCGGCGGCGGCGTTTGATGGCGGCTGCATGCCGCCACGCCGTCGCCTGGCCGGTCCGTTTCACTGTCACGGTGTGGCTCGTCGTCGCCACGCGGCACTCGGGCCTTGCGCCGATTGCGGACAGGGAGCAATTCTCAAGCCATCCAATAGCGACCAAAGGAAGGCACCATGGCTGTATCAGAGGGTGACGAAGCACCGGATTTCCAACTGGCGATCGACGGTGGAGGCTCGATAAGGCTTTCGGATCTGAAGGGCCGCACCGTCATTCTCTATTTCTATCCCAATGACGATACGCCCGGATGTACCACCGAGGCGATCGATTTCACCAGCGCCCTCCCCGAATTCGAGGCAGCCGGCGCCACCGTGATCGGCATCTCGCCCAACACGATCGAGTCGCACCAGAAGTTCAAGGCCAAACACGGGCTCGGGGTCATGCTCGCCTCGGACCCCGACCACAAGGCGCTCGAACCCTATGGCGCCTGGGGCGAGAAGATGATGTACGGCCGCACGACGGTGGGCGTCATCCGCTCTACCGTGATGGTCGGACCGGATGGCCGGGTCGCCCGGGTCTGGCCCCGGGTCCGGGTCAAGGGCCATGTCGACAAGGTCCTCGAGGCCGTCAGGGCTCTCTGAGAAGTCTCTTCCGCGGTCCGTCCGAGCCGCGGAAAAACCATCGGTTTCCGCTCCGTCGCGAGTGCCCGCTAAGGGAAATGTTAACCCTAACCGGGTCTAA
>JAGRKY010000194.1:395-6938 GCA_020442095.1 Bauldia sp. | reverse complement strand
TCGCCTTCCCGTCACAGACCACCTATTACGCGCGCGACGGCGGCCTCGACGCCGAGCGCGGCAAGGAGGCCGAGGCGAAGGTCGACGAATGGCGGAGCGCAAAGCGCCTGCCCTTCCCGGATTTCGACCCGGCAGTCAGAAGCGAAATGGAAAACCGCATCGACTATCCGCCGGAAGGCGCCCACGACCACAAGACAGCGCAAGACCGCGCCGCCGAGGACCGCGCCCGCCACGAAGCCGACCTGGCCAAACCCGCCAGCCACCGCTGGCCCTTCACCCGCGGCCGCAAGGCGGGCGACGACGACTGAGGGGCAGACCGACCCAGCAACACGAACCCCGCCATCCTGAGAGCCTGCCCTCAGGCTTGACCCGAGGGTGCCCGATCGCCTTGGGCGATCGGGCCTCGAAGGAGGCCCCGCGCCCGAGACTCGTCACTATTCGTAATTCTGTCTGTTCCCGTCCTCGTCCTCCGTGGCGCTGACGCAAATCAGCGGCGTGAGAGGCTGGAACCTGTCGGCGTCTCGTTTCGGCATGCCGTATTTCGCGATCAGCACCGTATCGCTGGCGGCCGGAACGGCCTGCTCCGTGTTGAGGCTGATCGTCTTCCCGTCCACCAGCATGTCGAGTTCGAGCCATGTGAACGACTTGTCGAGCATGTTGTGAATGGTCAGGTCCAGCTCGAGGTCTCCATCCGCGTCGGGCTTGCCGAACTCCCATTTCACGAACTTGAAGACATCGGGCGAACCCCGGTCGTACCCGTCGGCAACGCAATCGCCGGATGCCCGGACGGGCGATGAGACGATGACCGCCAGGATCGAAGCCGCAACCGCCGCAACAACAGACTTCATGCTGATCTCCTAAAACCAATCGCCGCCGGCCAGCGGCCCTCGGGTCCACCTGCGACAATGGCCGTGCGCAGTCGCCGCGCGACAATCGCGGATATTATTTGGCGACGGTCACCCCTGCTAGAATATTTCCGGCCCGCGGGTGCGGGAGCGGACCCTGCCGGCAGCCATCAAAGGCATGGGTCTCGCCGACCCTACCGCTCTCGGAGACACCGTCCTCCGGCACTCGATCGCCCATCACCACCCCCCTCATCCTGAGAGCCCACCCTCGGGCTTGACCCGAGGGTGCTCGATCGCAAAGCGCTACTAACCCCGTCATCCTGAGGTGCTCGATCGCAAAAGCGATCGAGCCTCGAAGGACGCACCGCTTCCCCTCGCCCCTTGTGGGAGAGCGCCGTTTCTCTTGGCGAGCCGAAGGTGAGCCTAGAGAAACGGGGAGAGGGGTATTGGCGCTGGGCGTCGCGCGCAAACCTGCCCAGGCGAACTCACGCCGCTCCCTACTCCGCCGCCACCCTTCGCTCCACGCCCCGCCGCGCCTCCGCCAGCCGGTCCTTGACCAGCCGGCCGCCGATCATCACCGCCTCGATGCGGTCGGCGTCCTGCAGCAGGCGGATGTCGGCGAGCGGGTCGCCGTCGACGACCAGCAGGTCGGCGAGGAACCCTTCGCGGATCTGGCCGAGTTCGTCGCCGCGCTGCATCATCGCGCCGCCATGCTTCGTCGCCGCGATGAGGACCTCCATCGGCGAGAAGCCGAGGAAGTCGACGAAATGTTCGAGGTCGCGGGCGTTGGTCCCGATCGGGTTGGTGACGAAGGCGCCGTAGTCGCCGCCGGGCAGCACCCGCACGCCGCGCCGGTGGAGGTCGCGCATGCAGGCCTGCGTCGTCGCGAGCTCCTTCTCGAGATTGGCGTAGCGCTCGGCCGGCCACTTGATGCCGTAGTCGGCCGCCTCGCGCAGCATGGTCAGCGGCAGGCCGAGGGCCGGCGCGACGAAGACGCGGTCCTTCGCCGCCTCCAGCATGTCGCGCGCCTCCTCGTCGGCATGGACCGCGTGGTAGACGACCTGCACCCCCTGGCGGACGCATATCTTGACGCCCTCGGAGCTCGTGCAATGAGCCGAGACCATCAGCTTGCGCGGCCCCGCGACCGCGACCACCGCGGCGACCTCCTCCTCGGCGATCACCGTCGTCGTGTCGTCGGCATGCATATGCCCCCAGTCGCGGTCGCCCGAGACGTTGATCTTGATGTTGTCGACGCCGTCGCGGGCAGCGAGCCGCGCCGCCTTGGTGAATTCGTCGACGCCGTCGGCGGTGATCGCGAAGGCGAGGCTGCGCGGAAGCTGCAGGTAGTTATTGTCGATGTCGCCGAGATTGCCGGAGGGCGATATCTCCTGGCTCGCGGCGCGGATTCGCGGGCCCGGAAACATGCCGCTGTCGATTGCGTTGCGGACCGCGACGTCGAGCCGGGGCTTCGCCGCGGCGGCGCTGTAGAGGCTGGTGAATCCGCGCTCCATCAGCATCTGCGCGTTCTTCAGCGAGATCAGCGAATGGTCTTCCGGCTGGGTCGCCACCACCGCTTCCATCGACACGATGTTGTCGAAGGAGATGTGGCAGTGGGCCTCGGTGAGGCCGGGCATCACCGTGCGGCCGGCGCAGTCGATGACCTCGGTTCCGCTCCCGCCCATGCCGTTGCCGGGCTGCCCGTCGCGACGCACCGCGACGATGCGGTCGTCGGCGATGTCGATCGTCGCGGTGAAGGGCTCGGCGCCCGAGCCGTCAATCACCCGCGCGTTGGTGAGCGAAATTTGCGTCATCTCATTTCCTCCCCGACGTGTTTGTCTGTCGTTTTCCGCAGCCTGTCACGCCCGCCCGGCGATGGGAAGTGTCGCGCGCCGACCACCGGAGGGAAGCGTGTTAACCCTCCGTTAACCGGCCGGGCGCGGTATCGTCGGATGGTGAAAGCGAAACCCGTCGACGCACCGCTGGTCATTGCCCGGCCCGACCTCCTCAAGGCGGTCGAGCGCTGGCGGCGGCATCTCGCCCACGAACGGCGACTGGCGGCGAAGACCGTCGAGGCCTATTCGCGCGACGTCGAGCAGTTCCTCTCCTTCCTCGCCGGTCACCTCGGCGAACCGGTGCGGCTTGCCGACCTCGCCGACATCCGCGTCACCGACATCCGCGCCTTCCTCGCTGCCCGCAGGAACGCCGGCGCCGGGTCGCGGACCATCGCCCGGGGCATCGCCGGGGTGCGATCGCTGATCCGGTTCCTCGAGCGGGACGGGACGGCCACGGGCGCGCCGTTCCGCGCCGTCCGCCCCCCCGCCCAGAAGCGTTCCCTGCCCCGTCCGCTGCCGCCCGAGGCCGCCTCGCGGGTCGTCTCGCTCGATGATGCGCTCGACGAGGAGCCGTGGATCGCGGCGCGGAACACGGCGATCTTCGCCCTCCTCTACGGCTGTGGCTTGCGCATCTCCGAGGCGCTGTCGCTGAAACGGAGCGAAGCGCCGCGAAGCGCCCATGACGCGCTCCGCATCACCGGCAAGGGTGGAAAGCAGCGGATCGTGCCGGTCCTGCCGGCGGTCACCGCGGCGATCGCGCGCTACCAGGCGCTCTGTCCCTATGCGCCCGGTTCCGATTCGCCGCTGTTCCTCGGCGCCCGCGGCGACCGTCTCAATCCGCGTATCGTCCAGCGCGCGATGGCGAAGCTCCGTTCCGCCCTGGGACTGCCGGACACCGCCACCCCCCATGCGCTCCGCCATTCCTTCGCCACGCATCTCCTCGCAAATGGCGGAGATCTCAGGGGAATCCAGGAACTCCTCGGCCACGCCAGCCTGTCGACGACCCAGGTCTATACCGAAGTCGACACCGACCGCCTGATGGCCGCCTTCAACGCCGCCCATCCCCGGGCCTGAAACCGCCGGGAAACCGCCGTTTTTCGCTGAATGTCCGATGAACCGGCGCTTCAGGCCGGCTTCAGCGCCCGCCCCCTATTGTCGTCCGCGAATGAGGGCGCTCCTCCCCCCTCCGCCTTCATTCTCTCTCCTCCCTGACCCAGACTGGGGCCCGCTTTCGCGGGCCCCTTTTTTCTGTGGCAGCCGCCGCCGATCGTGCTAGACAGTCCGCCATGTCGACGGCCCCGAAATACCTTTGGCTTATTCGCCTTCGCGCCACGCGCGACGGGGACGGCGTCTGATTGACTGACGACCGGCCGGCGCGCGAAGGACTTCGCGCCGGTCTCATCCGACATCGCCGCGATCGCCTCAGCCGCCGACCTTATTGGGAAAGCGATCGAAAATGGCCGTGACCACACAACCAGCGACTTCGGCGATCCCGGCCGCGGAGGCGGCGCCGGGCCCGGGCTATGTCCGGATGGGCTACGTCTTCGCGGCGGTGGGCGCCCTGCTCTTTTCGACCAAGGCGGTGATCATCAAGCTCGCCTATGCCGAATCCATCGACGCCGAGACCCTGCTCGCGCTGCGGATGGGCTTCGCCCTTCCCTTCTACCTCGGAATCGGCTGGCTCTCGATCCGCGACCGGCGGCGCACCGGCAAGCCTCTGCCGGCGCTGCGGGAGGTCGTCATGGCGGCCGGCGTCGGCCTGCTCGGCTACTGGTTCGCCAGCTACACCGACTTCCTCGGCCTCGAATATATCTCCGCCCAGTTCGAGCGGCTGATCCTCTTCACCTATCCGCTCTTCGTCGTGGTCTTCGGCGCGATGTTCTTCCGCCAGCCGATCCGGCTCCGGGCGGTGCTGGCGATCGGCGTCAGCTATGCCGGCCTTGCCGTCATCTTCGGCGAGAAGGTCGTCAGCGACGGCCACGACATCGCGATCGGCGCGGGATTCATCCTCCTCGCCGCGATCTCCTTCGCGATGTACCAGCTTTTTGCCAAGGGTCTTATCGCGACAATCGGCCCGCGGCTCTTCACCTGCATCGCCATGAGCGGTGCGGCGGTCGGCGCCTTCGCCCAGTTCTTCCTGACCCACCCGGCGCGGGACCTCATCGTGTCGCCGGTCCTCAACGCTTACGCTCTGCTTATCGCCATTGGTGCGACAGTGATCCCGTCCTTCTTCCTCAACGCGGCGCTGCATCGCATCTCGGCCCAGGCCAACGCGACGATCGGCACCCTTTCTCCGGTCATGACCATCCTGCTTGCCGTCGCGATCCTCGGCGAACCGCTGACCCTGGTCGACGTCGCGGGAACCGCCCTGGTGCTTGCCGGCGTCGGCTGGTTCACTCTCGCCGACTCCAGGCGCCGCTGACGCCGCTCATGAGAGGCTGCGAGACGCCGCTGGCTGGTGCTATCGGCGGCCGATCAAATCGTTGTGAACAGGCCGGCAGTGGCGGCCCGATGGTGTAGGCTTGGCCGCAGATCGGTCGCTGATCGATCGCTCGCAGAAGGAGGGAATCCGATGAGACTCGTATCCGCCTCCATCACCTTGGCTGCCGCCGTCGGTATCCTTGCCGGTGCCGGTGTGGCTGCCTCGGCCTGCGAATGGCACAAGACCCACGTCACCGCATCCGCAACACCGGTCGAGCAGGAGGCCACCCTCCCCGCTTCCAGCGTCGACCCGGTGGTGATTGCCGAACTCGGCGACGAGGCGATCGTGCCGCGCAAGCCGGAAGAGGCCCCCGACTCCGGGGCCAACTAAGTACGACCTGACTCCACTGTTTGACGTGGAAAGCGCCGACGGAAACGCCGGCGCTTTCTGCATTCGAGGGCAGCGCGAGGCTTGGCAGCCGGTGCGCCTAGATGTGGATCGGCTTGAACCACGCGGCGAGCGCCGCTTCCTTCACCGCCTCCGACAGGGTCGGATGGGCGTGGCAGACCCGGCCGAGATCCTCCGCCGCGCCGGCGAATTCCATCAGCACCGCGCCTTCCGCGATCAGCTCGCCGGCAAAGGGGCCGACGATATGGACGCCGAGCACCCGGTCGGTCTTCGCGTCCGCGAGCACCTTCACGAAGCCGTCCTTCTCCAGCATCACCCGCGCCCGGCCGTTGGCCGAGAAGGGGAACTTGCCGGCGCGATATTCGATGCCGGCGGCCTTCAGCTCCTCCTCGGTCTTGCCGACCGAAGCGATCTCGGGATGGGTGTAGACGACGTTGGGGATGACGTCGTAGTTCACATGCCCCGCCTGTCCGGCGACGATCTCGGCGACCGCGACGCCCTCGTCCTCCGCCTTGTGGGCGAGCATCGGGCCGCGGATCACGTCGCCGATCGCGTAGACCCCCTCGACATTCGTCCGGAAATGCGCGTCGACCGCGACCCGGCCGCGCTCGTCCATGGCGACCCCGGCCTCGGCCAGCCCGAGCCCCTCTGTAAAGGGGCGCCGGCCGATCGAAACCAGCACGACGTCGGCCTCCAGTATTTCGGCATCGCCGCCGGCGGCCGGCTCGATGGTCACCTTCAGCGTGTCGCCGGAATCGTCCACCGCGGCGACCTTGCTGGCGAGCTTGAAGGCCATCCCCTGCCTGGCAAGGACGCGCTGCGACTGCTTCGCCACCTCGCCGTCGAGGCCCGGCAGGATGCGGTCGAGGAACTCGACGACCGTCACCTCGCTGCCAAGCCGCCGCCAGACCGACCCGAGCTCGAGGCCGATCACCCCGGCGCCGACCACGACCAGTCGCTTCGGCACGGCGTCGAGCGCCAGCGCGCCGGTCGAGGAAACAATGCGCTTCTCGTCGATCGTGACGCCCGGCAGCGG
>JAGRKY010000194.1:0-317 GCA_020442095.1 Bauldia sp. | reverse complement strand
GCGACCGCGCCGCGCCCGCGGATGGTCTCGATCTTGTTCTTCTTGAAGAGATATTCGACGCCGGAAGTGTTCGCCTCTACCATCGCCACCCGGTGGGCCATCATCGCGCCAAGATCGAGCTCGGGCGGCGCGATCTTGATGCCGAGCGTCGCGAAGTCATGCCCCGCCCGTTCGAGCATCTCGGAGCTGTAGAGCAGCGCCTTGGAGGGGATGCAGCCAACGTGCAGGCACACGCCGCCGAGGCTGGGATAACGCTCCACCAGCACGGTCTTCATGCCGAGATCGGCAGAGCGGAACGCGGCGGAGTAACCGCCAGG
>JAGRKY010000193.1 GCA_020442095.1 Bauldia sp. | reverse complement strand
GGGCGGATGGCGCTCGGAACCTGGCAGGGCATTTACCTTTTCGAGCATCGCAGCCGCCCTCACCGGCGCGAAGTCGTGCTCCACCTCATCGGGGAATAACCGGAA
The DNA here is from genome assembly GCA_020442095.1 of Bauldia sp. The sequence goes on along the minus strand of JAGRKY010000193.1, from coordinate 8,622 downwards.
GTCGGACCGCCTGCTCAGCCCGCGATCGATCCCTTGATCCGATCGACGGCGCGAAGCGCCAGCGCGGCGATCGTCAGGGTCGGATTGGCTGTGGCGGAGGTCGGAAAGACGGTGGAGCCGAGGATGAACATGTTCGGATGATCGTGGCTCCGGAGGTCGGCATCGACCACCGAGCTGCCGGGATCGGTTCCCATCCGGGCCGTGCCGATGATGTGTCCCGCCCCTTGCGCCTGCGGGCTGTGCTTGACCTCTGTGGCGCCAAGCTTCGCGAATATCTCGTCGTGCGCTTTGACCGATGCCGCGAAGCCGGCCTTCGTATAGTCGTCGATCCGATAGGTGAGCCTCGGAACCGGGACGCCGTAGATGTCGAATTCCTCGCCGAGCGTGACCCGGTTCTCCGGATCCGGGGGCTGCTCGACAAGCGAGGCGAGCCGGATGTGCCGCGCCGTCTGGTAGGCGATCGCATTGTTCAGCGGCTCGCCGCGCAGGCTCTGGCCCGCGAGTTCGCTGGCGGTGCTGATCGGGGCGCCGGTCGGCCAGGACCAGCCGTCGTTGCCGATCTCGATCCGGAACGCACCGCGCTCCTTGCGGAAGGCGCCATCGCGAAGGTTCTCGACGCCGGAGGTCGAGAGCGGCCCGCGATAGGGATAGACGGCGTCGTTGGCCAGCGCCCAGGAGAGCTGTGTCGGATGGTCCATCAGGTTCCGGCCGACCTGGTCGGACGTGTTGGCAACGCCGTTCGGCAGGGCATCCGTCCGCGAGTTGAGGAGCAGCCGCGGCGTCTCGATCGCGTGGGCGGCGATCACGAAGACCTTGCCGGTCGCCCGCCCCTCGCTCCCGTCCCAGCGCTTGAACCGGACGGCGCTGACCTTGCGGTCGTCGCCGATCTCGACGAACACAGCCGTCGTCTGCTCGTGGAGTTGAGCGCCGGCCTTGGTCGCCCGGTCGACGTGGACCGTCGCGTCGTATTTCGCCTGGATCGGGCAGATCGGGATGCAACTCGCATTGCCGCAGCAGGCCGGTCGGCCGTCGCGATCCTGCGAGTTGCGGCCCTGGGGCGTCGAGCGGACCTCGTAGGGCGAACCGTCGAGCGCCTTGAAAAATGCCTTGTCGAGATAGGTCTGCGGGATCTCGGGCATCGGATAGGACGCGGTCCGCGGCGCGCCAAGGTCGTCGGCGGAGTCGCCCGCGACACCGATCTCGCTCTCCGCCTCCGCGTAGAAGGATTCGATGTCGTCATAGTCGATCGGCCAGTCGATCCCCTGGCCGTAGAGCGTCTTCAGCCGGAAGTCGCTCGGCAGGAGCCTCAGGCAGGTGCCCAGCCAATGCCAGGTCGTGCCGCCCACGACCTTCAGATAGGTGCTGGCGAATTCGTCCGGTCCCGCCTGCTCGTACCAGTATTTGAGGTCGTTCGAGATCGGGTGCATCGCCTGCGGGACCGGCGGATAGGGGCACTCGGGCACCTTTATCAGTGCGTTCCAGTAGGTTTCCACCGCGTCCTGGCGCTCGACACGCTTGCCGGCTTCGAGGATCGCCACGGAAACCCCGGCCTCGGCGAGCTTCGCCGCAACCATCGCGCCGGAAATGCCCGACCCGATGACAATGACGTCGGCGGTGATGTCATCTGCCATTGTCTCTCTCCCGGATCAGGGTTCGGGCGGATCCGCCCAATAGCCGGTCTCGCCGCCGCATTCGGCGAATGGCTTCGTGAAGCTCATCGCGTCCCAGACGAGCGCGCCGGTGAAATCGGCGACGGCCTGGCCCTTGCCGGTGTCGTAGACGCCGGAATACCAAGCGGAGACAATCGCATCCGCCAGCGGTGTGAAGGACGTGAAAGCCTCGCCGACCAGGCCCCGCAATTCCGCGCCGTGGCCGGTCGCCAGGAAGCCGCCCAGCAATGTCCTGGCCACCGTCGCGTCGAGTGATGTCGTCCCGGTGAGTTTCCGGGATAGCGCGAGGAACTGGTCGACCGTGATGTCGGCCTGGGCGAAGACCGCGGCCGGGAACCCGGCGGCACCTGCGGCCGCGACGGCGGTCCCGACGGCGGCAAGGATGGCGTCGCGGCGTGTGATCCCGGCTTTCATGGCGCTCCTAACCCCTGAAATCATTGGACGGTCGGGTCGGCCAACACTACAGCCCATGGGTTACCGCGATGTTGCGGCATGGCGTCAGGCAACCGACCGAATCGCCCTCAGATGGCCATCGGACGCACTCCGGCCCCAATTTGGCCAAATCCTCGCCGTTCTCTTATCGGGACGGGCCGCTGAGCATGTCGGTATCCATCGGCCCGACGGGGAGTAGCGTAGCGTGGGACCGACAGGGGTCAGGAGGCCGGGTATCGCGATCGGCCTGGCTGCGGTGGCGGTGATCGCCGGCAGCGGGATCGCCAGCGCGTCGCAATGCGGCAAGGCCGCGTGGTTCGACCTCGATGGCGTGACGGCGAGCGGCGAGCGCGCCAACTCCTCCGACCTCACGGCGGCCCACCCGAGCCTGCCCTTCCAGACCCGCGTCAAGGTCGAGAATCTCGCCAACGGCCGCTCGGTCATCGTCCGCGTCAACGACCGCGGTCCCTACACCAAGGGGCGGGTCATCGACGTCAGCAAGGCGGCGGCGGAAAAGATCGGGATGATCCGCTCCGGCATCGCCCGGGTGCGGGTGACGGTCGTCGGCGGCAAGGGCAGTCTCCCGAACACCTGCGGCTCGGACGCGCCGGCCGCGGCGCCCGAGATCGTCCAGGCGTCGCTGGAAGCCGATCTTCCCCCGCCCCGGCCAAGGCCGGTCGTCGCGGTCGAAGCCGCCGATACTGCCCCCGAGGACGTGCCTGAAGCCGTTCCCGGCGAGCCGGTCGCCACGACACCCGGCGCGGTGAGCGCTGACATCGTCGTCCTGACGCCGGATTCCCTCGACGCCCTGCCCGACCGCTTTGCCGACGCCTTCGCACCGCAGACCGCGGAGCTCACTCTGGTCGAGCCGCTCCTCGAGAAGGCGGAGACCGAAACCGTCGCGCCGCCCCTCGATCCCCATCACGGCGTCGCCCCCCGCGAGGACTGGGACGTCGGACAGCAGACGCCGGACTAGCAAGCTGGGCTCAACGCGACGCGAAACGCTTCCGGGCTTCGTCGGTTGCCGGCATGTAGAGCGACACCGCAGTGCCCTCCGGATCACGAAACTGAAACGTCTTGTTGCCCCACGGCATCGTTTTCAGCTCGTGCACCAGCTCGACCTTGTCCTTGAGACGGGCATATTCCGCGTCGATATCCTCGACCTGGAATTCGATACACGCGGTTCGATTGGAGCCGGGCTCGGCGCTGCCCTCTTTCCAGAGGGCGACCGTCTGGGCAGCCCCGATCGCGAGCGTGGCGCCGGGCATGACGATCTCGGCGAACACCGGCGCCAGCCATTCGGCGGATACCCCGGTCACCATTTCATAGAACGAAACGAGGGCCTGGACGTCGCCGGCGATCAGGCGGATTGAGGCGAACTTCATGGATTTCCTTTCGTTGGGCGCGACGCGTCACGGTCCGAGCGTTGTCGCACGAGGCTCCTGACACCGTCGTGTCACCACGCGTCACCGGCGGGCGGCGACGCACTCAAAGGGTGCGGCGCTCACACCCCTTCTCCCCGTTTGGCGCGGCGTCTATCATCCCCACGGCTCGCGCCGCGACTGGAGGATGCGCGCGTGCCGGCTCAAAGCCCCGACAACAGGGGCGTGAGACAAAGGGGGAAAGCTGCAATGTCTGCCACGACATCCGCGACAGGACTGCCCGCGGTCGCCACGATCGATGCGAAGGCACCATTCCGTTGGCTCGGCGGCGGTTGGCGCGACCTCTGGAAAGCGCCGGGACCCTGCCTCGCCTACGGGCTCGTCCTCGCGCTGATCAGCTTCGGCCTCTCCTATGCGCTGGTCGAATCCGACGCCCAGTTCTGGGTGCTGGCGCTCACCGTCGGCTTCGTCTTCGTCGCGCCGATGCTAGCGGTCGGCCTCTACGAAGCGGGACGCCTCCTCGAACGCGGCGAGCAGCCGACCCTCGGCCGGATGATCTACGTCCGCGCCGCGGTCCGTCAGGACGTCTTCTATCTCGGCCTCGGCCTCGTCTTCATCTACCTGTTGTGGGGGCGGATCGCCCAGGTCGTCTACGGGCTGTCGACCTACCAGCTCCACCGCACGGTGATGGATTTCGTCGACTTCGCCATCGGCACGTCCGACGGCTGGAGCATGCTCATCGCCGGCACGCTGATCGGCGGCGCGATCGCCTATTTCGTCTACTGCCTCGTCGTCGTCTCGGCGCCGATGCTGCTCGACCGCGACTCGAACATCTTCGCGGCGACCGCGGTCAGCGTCATGGCGGTCACCCGGAATTTCGGCCCGATGACCATCTGGGCGGCGATCATCGCCGTCCTCGTGCTGATCTCGGCGGTGACGGGATTCATCGCCTTCATCGTCATTTTCCCGTGGCTCGGGCTGGCGAGCTGGCGCGCCTATCGGGAGCTGGTGCCGGCGCCAATCTGAATGGGCGGTGTCAGGCAATAGTCCGAAATATATCGGGTTTGCATTTGCCCCCGGCCAAAGAGTCTGGCTTTGGAGCACCAGGACTGGTCTGCACGATCCCGTCCGCTGACGGAGTCTAGATGCTCTGCAAGTGCTACTCGCCGAAAGTCGACATGACTTGCGCGGTAGCAATTAAGATGTCAGAATACAACGTATGATTGGTCGCGCAATTCTCGCACTCATCTTGCTGGTGTCGGTAGGTTGGGCCGCGTCGATTGTCTTGGCTCCAACGGAGTCGGCAGACCTGACCCGACTTGCGGTCGCACTGGGCGGACAATGTCAAACTGTGGCCGGAAACTGCCCTGTCAGGCCGCCGCAACCCGTGGGATCTGCGTGCGTCTGCGGGTCGACACCCGGGGTCGTGGTTCCCTGAGCTTCGTCAGGCGGTCTATTTCGCACCCGCCGGAGGACAGTCCGGTTTGGCGAGCTTGATCCCGGGTCCGAGCGGTTTCTCTGTGACGCCCTCGCTTGTCCAGACGCGAACGATCTTGTCATCCGTCATGGATATCGGCGACGTGAAGTGGGCTATGACTCCACTCATGTCCGGCATGACCTCGATGCGGGACGCCTTGTTGCTGCCCAGAGTGACCGCGGTGTTGCGCCACAGCCGCTGGCCAATGATGAGAAGAGGCTGATCGGTGCATGAGCCGCCATCCGCGCTGACGTCAAATTCGGAGATGATCGGCCCCTTTCGAGCGTCGTCGATCAGAAGGCTATCGATCAGCTCAGGCTTGTTTGGGAGCCGAACCGTCAATTCGCGATGTGACTCCTGGGCATCCCCTCCCTCGGAAACGAGCCCACTGGTCGACCCGTCGGGTTCGAGCCACTTCTTTTCGATCGCGAGACGGATCTCGGTCCACCAGGCTGGCACCGAGATGATCGCGAGCACGGATTCATTCATCGTCACGAACTCGCTACGCTCCACGGCGCCGGGAGATCTCGCGCCTGGATCCAATATCCATCCCACGACTGGAGAACCGCCGCCTTCGGCATTGGCGGAATCCGAGTCGACGACGTCGCCGAATGTCGTCAGGAAAGGCCGGAGTTCGCTATTGCGTGTACTTGTGCTGAGGACCGCCTCCAGCCCGCCATTAGAGACGTTGGCGTGGTAGAGACTGTTGATGTCGTTGATAATTGGAATTGCACTATCCCGCGGCAAAACGGAATAACTGTATGTATTATACACCATAATACTTTTGACAAAATTGAAGTATCCGATATCAAGATTTATGGCCGCATATTTTTCGCAATTCTTAACCCCTTCTTTGAAATACGGCACGCCATCTGCCAGATTATCATAGTTTTTGAAATCCGTTATATACCAGCTCGTTCCACCCACCTGCCCATTATTATAGTATTGATCTAAAATTCGACCAACAATTTCTCGCAGATCCGATTGGTGAGAATATGTATCATATCCGATAATATATACCTTGAACTCATCTCCGCCACCATCGGGCTCAATTAAACCGACTGAGACAGCGTCATTTGTTTTATTCAAGACAGAGCATGATTCGTTAAATATATATAATTGCAGTTTCCGGGCCGTGACCCGAACTGATGGAGGCGTCGACTGATCGCCACTTATATACGCGGTCACATCGACAACTTGCGGCGCGCTTTCGAAGGAAACAGGATAAGTGCTTATTCTAACATTAGCCGCATCTGAGTCATCTATTTCTATATCTTCCTGTCTATTTCCAAGTATTTCTATCATTGCCTGAGATATAGATAACTCTTTTATTTTCTTTACTATGCTCTCGCTATCTGTCATCGACTTCAATAGCGGCACGATATTCTTCTTTTGATCTCCCTCGACTATGCTATCGACAAGAGCCTCGTCGGGATCGAAATTTCCTAATAGACTCAGCAATTTGTAGACTATATCGCGATCGACTTTCGCCTCGATGATGTCCCGATAGATTGCCGCCGTTCGGCTGTTTATGCGGAATTGAACATTGTTGATCCACTGCTCGTATATTATCTCGAGCTTCCGCGCAGTCTCCCCCTGAATAGCGCTCAGGAAATCCTGGTTGATCGAGCTCGCGGCAGAGCGGCGACCCACTCTCTCGACCTCGATCGGCGGCAGGATGGTCATCTGGACCAACGCCTTCTGACCGGAAACCGGCGCGCCCATGACCGTGTTGTCGAACTTCAGAATGTAAAGTGCGTTGCCTTCGAGATCGTGGCGATCATCGAGCTTGTTTTCGATTATTCGCTGCCGAATAAGGCTGCGGGACGCACTTCTCAGCCGGAATTCGTCATCGAAGCCGATCAGGCTGCCAGGTGCTTCGCTTGCCGGTTTCGGAGATCCGGGTGAGCCATTTGCCGGCGGGTCGCGGTTTTCCTTGGGCACCGGCTCTTCGCCCGCCGGCGCGAAACGCAATTCTCGACGTATGAGGTTCTCTATCGGGCCGAAATCGGTGTTCGTGGCGGCCGCTTTGAGCTGATCGTTGAGCCAACCCTCTTCCTCGAGTCGCTCGTTGATCAGACGCTCCCGTGTATAGACCTCAGGGCTTTCGACGTAGATCGCTCCACGCGGTGGAAATGTCCGCCAGTAGAAGCGTTCGGGTGCGCCCGACAGGACCAGAAACCCGATCAAGACTGCCGCGGCCATCCAGAGGCTGCTGGAGCGACCGAACAACCAGCCGGCTGCGGCGCGGACAGCGCGGCCGACGGAAGCGGCAAGTCGTCCGGCGAAGGCAACCGTGGCGCGGAAATAACGGGTCACGGTACTCCTCTGGTCGGCAGTACCGTCGCCTGTATCGCTCATAGCTTGCTCCGCTTAGAAGGGAGGAAGAAAGAGACCTCGGTTGCTCAACATGGCTGGCCGACGCAGCCGATAGGCTGGGGCGCTTTCCCGTCGCAAAGCTGAAACAATTTGCAGCGACTGGGGCACTCTGCGTGCTTGACCTTCACCTTCTTCTGGGAGGGGTTCACGCAGACAGGTTGATCGTCTGTTCCGTTTTCTTCCGGAGCGGGCGTAGTCTTGGTCGCCTTTGAAAAAGCAGGATTAGTGAGTCCGATGGCAATGATGATCGTGACAGTCGCCAGGCACTTGCCCTTGTTCCGCATCACGCCAAACATTGCTGCCTCCCATTCAGTCAGTCTGGCTACCTGTCAAGTGCCAGTATTGATCAGTTTTGATCGCAAAGCGAGTAACTTTTCAGCATACACGCCTTGGCTATCTGGAGGCGGTTAACTATCAGCAACCGGATTCATCGCCTTTATCGCCATCTTCCCGTGGTTCGGGCTGGCGAGCTGCCGGGCCTATCGGGAGCTGGTCCCGGGGCCGTCGACGGGCTGAAAGGACATTGCGCCGCCCTTCCCCCCACTTTCCCCAGGCGAGCGCGTTGACCCCTCCCCGCGACTCGGCTTAGCGTCAGTGAAGCGTCGGAGTTGTCGACGCGCCGAGGCGGTCAAGCGTCGAGGCTTTTCCCGATAAAGTTGGCGTGTGTCGGCTCGTTTTCGAGGGCGGCTGCCCGTGCGCGAGCGGCGGTGAATGTTTGCGCTTTTGTGGCGGAAAAACAGGCGGATTTCCGACAGAAAGCGGGTGACAAACGGGCCTGGGTAACACTATATTTAGTGTTTCGCGTAAACCTTGAACACAACATCCGGGAATCACAACCCGGCGGGATGCGTCTGGCAGCAGTAGGCGGCGGGTGCCCGAATCCTAGGGTTCAGGATACGCGCATTTGGATGACATGCGCGTGACGCGCAACAAGATGGGGCTAAAATGCGGATCGAGCGGCACTACACGAAAAAGGGCGAAAACGCCTACGCGGGAATCGAATTCCGGACCACCAAGAGCGAGATCCGGAACCCGGATGGATCGATCGTTTTCAAGCTCGACAACATCGAGGTGCCGGCCACCTGGAGCCAGGTGGCAAGCGACATCCTCGCCCAGAAATATTTCCGCAAGGCAGGCGTTCCCGCGCGGCTGAAACGAATCGAGGAGAACAGCGTCCCCTCGTTCCTGTGGCGCTCGGTCCCCGACGAGGCGGCGCTTGCGGCGCTGCCCGCCGACGAGCGCAGCGGCTCGGAGCGCGATTCGCGCCAGGTCTTCGACCGGC
>JAGRKY010000192.1 GCA_020442095.1 Bauldia sp. | reverse complement strand
CGAGTCACCGGCGATTGTACTCACGAACACCGGAATTGCCACCAAAGACCGCGCCGCTCGGATTGTTCGAGAAATCCGTCACTGCACGGTCGATTCGCGACACGGATGCCCGCAATTCCTGCACCAGGGCGTTGATGTCCTTCAGGCCGCGATCGGAGAACTGGGCGACTCCCCCAACGATCGTCCCGGCCTGGGCGTCGAGTTTCGCCGCGATCTGGCGAATCGATTTCGCCGCCGCGGTCGCTTCCTGGAAGAAGTTCTTCCCCTCCTCGCCCGAGCCGCCGAGGAAGTCGTTCGCCTTGCCGAGGACGGCGTCGAGCTTCTGCGACGTCCCCTTCAGCTGCTCGGAGAGGTCCTTGGCATTGGCGACGATCTTGTTCAGGTCGTCCCTGCGGGCGTTGAGGTTCTCGGTGAAGACCGACGCATTCGCCGCCACTTCCTTGGCGCTCGCCACCGTCGCCTTGGCGTCGGCCACCAGGCTGTCGATGTCGGGCGACACCGTGTTGAGCTTGTCGGTGAAGGCGCTGATGTTGTCGACCGCCGCGGCGATCTTGTCGCGGTCTATGCCGTCGACCACGCCCTGGACGTCGGCGAGCGTCTTGTTCAGGCCTTCGGAGAACTTGGCGACGTCGTCGGCGACGCCTTTGACCTTGGTGGTGATCTCCTTGATGTCGGCGGTCGAATCGGCGATCGCCGCGACCAGCCGGTCGGCATTCTCGACGACCGAAGAGACCCGCTGCGGATCGACCGCGGAAATGATGTCATTGGCCTTGTCGACGATGGTGACGAGGCGGTCCGACAACTGGGCGACCGTATCCGACATGTTCGAGACGTTGTCGAGGAAGCCCTGGATGCCGTTGGTGTTGTCCGCCAGCGCACTGGTGAACTGCTCGATATTCTGCGCCGTCTTGGTGACCGCGTCCTCGTTCTTGGCGATGAATTCATCGACCCGCGAGACGATGCCCTCGACCTTGACGATCGCCGAGCTGGCGGCGCCGATCACGTCGCTGAGCGCCGATTTGCTGCCGATGATCTTCGGCGGCGTGGCCTCGAAGAGGCTCTGTGCCCCCGCGGTGCCGCCCGACATCTCGATATAGGCGACGCCGGTCAGCAGGTTCGAGCCGACCTCGGCATGGGCATCGACCTTGATCGGCGTGTCCTCGCGGACGTCGGCCGTCACCAGCACGATATTCGGATCGGCGGGATCGAAGGCGAGGCTCGAGACGTTGCCGACCTTGATGCCGGCGAAATAGACCGCGCTTCCCGGCGCAAGACCGCCGACCGTCCCCTCGAACTCGAAATAGACGGTCGAGCGGATTCCGGTCTCGTCGAGCCGCTTCAGCCAGTAGATGAAGCCGAAGGCGAGCACGATCACCACCAGGGTGAAGGCGCCGATGATTGCGTATCTTGCCCTAGTCTCCATCCACTATCGCCCTAGGCCGTTATTCCGCGCGCCCTGGTGCCGCGAAAATAGCTGCGCACCCACGGATGGTCGAACTTCAGCATGTCCGAGAACGGACCTTCGATCAGGACACGCCGGTCTGCCAGCACGGCGATTCGGTTACAGACCGTGTGCAGGCTATCGAGGTCATGGGTCACCATAAAGACCGTCAGGCCAAGACTTTCGCTCAGCGTCGCGATCAGCTCGTCGAAATCGGCGGCGCCGATCGGGTCGAGGCCGGAGGTCGGCTCGTC
>JAGRKY010000191.1 GCA_020442095.1 Bauldia sp. | reverse complement strand
CTCGGCGCCGGCGGCAATGGCATCAACCTCAACCTGAAATACGGCGCCTATTCGAACATCGAGATCGACAACTTCACGATGACCGATGTCGGCGCCTCGGACCGCGACGGCCTTGACGAGGCCTCGCACCCGAACGGCGGCGCGATCGTCATCGAAGCGCGCGACGACGCCCCGAGCTATAGCGGCAATCCCGCGATCCTGACCAATGTCACGATCCACGACGGCACGATCGACGGACACCTGTCGACGGGTATCCATGTCGGCGAGCCGGGCAAGGACAATGGTTCGCCGGATGTGACGGTGACCAATGTCGCGATCGGCCCGGATGTCGAGCACAGCGGCGATCACGGCGACATCGCCAACGAGAGCCTCTCGATCTTCACCATCACCGGGACGGGCCAGGCCGACAGCCTGCTCGCGAGTGGCGACTCCGACGGCGTCTTCCACATCGACGGGGGAGGCGGCGACGACATGATCGGCGGCGGTTCGGCCGCCGATGTCCTGAACGGCGGCGCCGGCAATGACACCTTCTTCGCCGACGCCAGCGACACCATCGTCGAAGCCGCGGGCGGCGGCACCGACGAGGTTCGCTCCACCGAATCCATTGTCCTGCCGGCCAATGTCGAGAACCTGACCCTCCTCGACGGCGCGTCGAATACCGAGACCTTCGAGGATTTCACCCCCGGTGCGATCGACAACGGCGAAAACGGCTGGGCCTTCCTCGGCGGACCGATCGACCAGGAGGTGATCGTCGATCCCCATGACGGCGGCAACCAGGTGTTCCGCATGTCCAGCGATCCCGCCAGCGGCGCCTTCGCCGGACCTTATTCGCCGGCCTTGCCCGCCTCGGCGGGCGAGCCGCAGACCACGGCCGACTTCGATTCGATGCAGATCACCTTCACCTTCCAGGCGGTCGCGCCCGGGGACAATTCGCGTGTGGAGGTCGACTTCGGGCTCGATACCCCGACCGACCGCGACAACTTCATGGCGATCGAGAATATCGCCGGCTCCGGTCTGCGCATCGCGGTTGCCGATCCACTGCTCAACGGCACCTGGGACACCGGCGACGGCATCGACGACTTCACCGCCTTCACCGGCAACCGCACGCTGGTCGGGGGACTCGACGCGACCCAGGAATACCAGCTGACCATGGTCATGCACTTCAATGACGGTGCGGACAATGACACGGTCGACTTCTACCTGGACGGCAAATACATCGGGTCATCGACGAGCTTCGAGAACTACCGCGACTCGCTCGGTGGCACGCATCTCGACAATGCCGAAGCCAATCAGGTCGCGAGCCTGTTCTTCCGGGCCAATGGCGCCGGCGCGCCGGCGGATGGCCCCGGCGGCGAGAACCAGGGCTTCCTGTTCGACGACATCCAGTATTCGGTCTTCGACCAGGCGGGCCCGTCCGGCACCGGCAATTCTCTCGACAACGTCATCACCGGCAACAGCGGCGACAACATCCTGAGCGGCCTCGGCGGCAAGGATACGCTAATCGGCGGGCTCGGGAACGACACCCTGTATGGCGGGACAGGCAACGACCTGCTGTTCGGCGGCATCGGCAATGACGTGCTGAACGGCGGCGCGAACAACGACACGCTGAACGGCGGTATCGGCAACGATACCCTCAACGGCGATGACGGCGCCGACCACCTCAACGGGGACGACGGCAACGATACGCTGAATGGCGGCAACAATAACGACATTCTGAACGGCGGGGCCGGGACCGACACGCTGAACGGCGGGGCGGGCGACGACGACCTTGACGGCGGCACCGGCGCCGACGCCATCGACGGCGGCACCGGCAACGACACCGCCCACTACAGCGTGACGCTGACGGCGGACGACATCTCCTTCGTCAACGGCCACTGGGTCGTGTCGGCCGCCGGCATCGGAGGCGACGACACGCTCGTCGGCGTCGAGTTCATCGAGCATGCCGGAGGGCGCTTCCTGCTCGTGGGCGGCAACGGTTTCGCGACTGTCAACGATGCCGCAGCATTGGCCACGCAGGCCGGCGACCTAATCCTGTCAGCGGTCCCGGCCGCCGAATCCGACGTCGAGCAAGGTGCGTCCACCGAAGACCTCATCGTCGTGTTGCCCGGCAGCACGCCGAGCAACGTGGAGACCGGCAGCGGCGACGACACGGTCAAGACCGGCGACGGCGACGATACGGTCAAGACCGGGGATGGCAACGACTTCGTCGAGACCGGTGACGGCAACGACACCATCATCGGCGGCTCGGGCAACGGCGACGACGTCTATGACGGTGGTCTCCTCAACGACACGATCGTCTATTCGTCGGCGACGAGCGGCGTCCATGTCGATCTCCGCGTCAAGGATCACGCCGCCACGGCGGTGAGCGGTGCGGATGGGGCGGGGCCGAACCCGGACACGATCGGCGCCCTGCTGGTCAACACGGGCCATGCCGCGACAACGCCCGTCGGATTTGCGGAAGGCGACGAAATCGGAACCGACGCCCTCCTCAACATAGAGAATGCCGTTGGCGGAATGGGCAGGGACGTCCTCATCGGCAACGCCGAGGCGAACAAGCTCGCCGGCGCCGGCGGCCGCGACAATATCCGCGGCGGCGGCGGCGACGATGTCCTCGAAGGGGGCGCCGGTCGCGACAAGCTCAAGGGCGGCTCCGGCGACGATACCCTGATCGGTGGTGCGCATCACGACACGCTCAAGGGCGGCAGCGGCGACGACGCCTTCGTCTTCGGCCCGAAGCTGCGGCCGGCGAAGAAGGCGATGGACAAGATCGTCGATTTCCAGGTCAAGCACGACACGATCCACCTCGACCATGTTGCGTTCAAGCATCTCGATATGGGCGCGGTGGCCTCATCCGATTTCGGGGCCGGCTTCAGGAAGGCCAGCCACGACAAGCACGAGCTCTACTACCAGAAGAACACCGGCATCCTCTATTACGACAAGAATGGCAACAAGAGCGGCGGCGACATCGCCATCGCCAAGCTCGATGCCCACCTCAACCTCGACGCGGACCATTTACTCGTCATCTGAGCGAAGCAGGCCGTCCCGCGTTTCGGCGCGGGACGGCCAAGGTCGATCCCGCGCGGGATCGGCGCGTCAGACCCTTCCCCACGTGCGGTTGCGGGAAATGGGACTGGCAATTATTACTTTTCACCGGCTAGGAATGGGAAGGAGCGACTGGACGCGCGTCGCGCAAGGTCGCCGACAGGGAGGAATTTGGACTATGGCCGGAAAAAAGATCCTGATGCTCGTCGGGGATTTCACCGAAGAGTATGAAATCTTCGTCTTCGATCAGGGCATGGAAGCGATCGGGCACGAGGTCGATATCGTCTGCCCGGACAAGAAGGCAGGCGAACTGCTGCACACCTCGCTGCACGACTTCGAGGGGCACCAGACCTATACCGAAAAGCTCGGCCACAACCACCACGTGACCAAGACCTTCTCCAAGGTCGATCCGGCCGATTACGACGCCGTCTACATCGCCGGCGGGCGCGGCCCCGAATATATCCGCATCGACAAGCGGGTGCAGAAGATCGTTCGCCACTTCCACGACCACGACAAGCCGATCTTCACGATCTGCCACGGCGTCCAGGTGCTGATGGCCGTGCCGGAGACGATCCGCGGCAAGGAAGTCGCCGCGCTCCAGTATTGCGAACCCGAGGTGACCGCGGTCGGCGGAACCTATATCGACGTGCCGCCGACCGGCGCGCATGTCGACGGCAAGCTCGTCTCCGCCAAGGGTTGGACCGGCCTCGCGGCCTTCATGCGCGAGTGCAACAAGG
>JAGRKY010000190.1 GCA_020442095.1 Bauldia sp. | reverse complement strand
CCGGGTAGAAGAAGGCGTCCTTTTCGCGCATCTGGAAGGCCAGGGCACGCCCGGTCACCGCACCGATGTTGGCGGCGTCGGTCAGGATCTTCTTCATCCGCTCGTCCGGCGCGAAGGGCTTGCCCTTCTCGATGCCGATCGAGGCGAAGAGGCCGAGCGTCGTCGGGTCGGACCCTTCCGGCGGCTCCTCCTGGATCGCCTCGTTGAGCAGGCTCCAGAAGCCGTAATCGGCCGGGGCGATGAAGTTCGACGCGACGCCCGAGAGGTTGACGTATTTGATCGGCTCCGCCTTGTCGGCCTCGCCGAGCGGGTAGATCTTCAGCGTCTGCTTGACGAGGTCGACGCCCGGCTTGGGCGAGCCGTCGACCAGGAAGGAGCGGAACGGCATCCAGTTGCCGAAGGTCGACGGGCGGACGACGAAATAGCCGTCCGGCACGTCGCCCTTGTAGCCCGGCGGCAGGATCAGATACTTGCCGCCCTTGCCACGGTCCTCGCCGGTGATGCCGACGTCGGCCACCCAGCGGTACCACATGTCGTCGATCAGCCCGAGCACCTTGGGCGGGATCTCGAGGACCAGCGGACCCTTGCTCGTGTCGAGCCAGATGAAGCTGTAGACGGTGTTGTCGTTGGCGGTGAGCTCGACGGTCTTGGAGTCGACGAGGTTCTCCCAGATCACGTCGGTGGTGTTGATCGGGCCGTATTCGCTGAGCGCGTTGCGCATCGCGACCTGGTTCACGATCGGCAGCCCGAGGAGGTAGGCCTGCAGCGCCCGCGACCGGTCGAGGTTGTCGTAGATCGTGTCGGTGGTCTCGGGCAACGGGACGCCGTCATGCGACTTCAGCGTGCCGATCGAGGTTTCGAGCTCGTCGGGAGTCGCGACGCCCGGCGCGATGGGCGTCGTCATCTTGTAGGTTTCCGCCGCGGCCGGCGCGACGATCGCGACGGACAGCAGCAGATGCGCGGCAAGCGCCAGGCTTCTCTTCATCTCGGTCTCCTCGGGTCTTGGGGCCGTCCTGCGTCAGGATGGCAGATTCGGCAAGGATGATCGCCTACATGCGGTGGGGGTGGCGGTCCGGAGGCTATCGATAGCCGAAGAGGCTTGCCAGTGGTTGTCATTTGAGGACAGATCATCCCCGATGACGGAGACCGATCCCCCCGCGATGCAACGTGCCGCTTCGCTGGTGCCGCTCGCGGCGCTGGTGGCGGAGCTCGGCGCGGATATCGACGACGTACTCGACGGCACGGGCGTCTCCGTCGGCGACCTGCGCCCGGACGTCTTCATCCCCTATGCAACCTATCTCGCGATCCTCGACAACGCCGTCCGCGTCACCCGCCACGACGACTTCGGACTCCTGCTCGGGAGCCGCCAGACGCTGGCCGCGCTCGGTCCGCTGGGGCGGGTCATGCGCCATGCCGCGACGCTGGGCGAGGCGCTGGCCGAGTTCGCGGCCTTCCAGATCCATAATTCGAGCGGCGGCACGGTCTACCTGATACGCGCTGATCGCGACGCGATCCTCGGCTACGGCGTCTACGATCCGTCGATGCGGGCGTCGCCGCATATCCATGACGTGATCGTGGCGGTCGGCAGCCGCCTCGTCACCGAACTGACGCGGGGGCGCGTCGAGCCCGAGGAGTTTCTGTCGCTGCGGGCGGCGCCCGCAGATCTGCGGCCCTATCGGATGCTCGGATCATGCCCGATCCGTTTCGGCCAGAGCCAGACCGGAATGGTCTTCGGAGCGGCGAAGCTGGGCTTCAGGCTGCCGGAGGCCGACGGCGTCCTGCACCGTGCCGCTCTGGCGGAACTCGCGCCGGGGCTCGCGGCGGCGCGCAGCAAGATGCGGGGCCTCGTGCCGCATGTGCTGCGCCACCTGATGATGACCGGGCAGGCGGGGATGGAGGATGTCGCCGCCCATGTCGGCATCCACCCGCGTTCGCTGCGGCGCAGGCTCCGGGAGGAAGGCACGACCTTCGAGGAGATCAAGGACGAGGTGCGCTATGCGGTTGCGCGCGAATTGCTGAGGCTCGGCGCGCTGAACATGACCGACATCGCGCTGACCCTCGACTATTCGTCGGCAAGCGCCTTCGACCACGCCTTCATGCGCTGGAGCGGCACCTCGCCGACGCGGTGGCGCGACGCGAATGCCGGTCAGGCCGGCATTCCGCGCGAGGCCCCGGCAGCAGTGGATTCGCCGGAACCGCGCCCCTGAGCCCGCTTCCGGCCGCCTTCAATGGGATGTGAGGAGCCGGTCAGGTCACCGACGATCGCCGCTCAGGCGACGTCCTTGCGGCCGATGAGCAGGCTGCACCCGAGATGGTCCATCAGATGGGCGGCGACCGACCCCGACCACCAGCGTTGCAGGGTGCCCTGATGGCGATGGCCGACGACGACCAGGTCGGCGCCGACCTCCCGGGCGACCCTCTCGATGCACTCGCCCGGATCGCCGGTCTCCAGACGTGTCTCCGGCGCAAAGCCGATTGCCTCAAGGTGGCGGGCCCCTTCCGCCAGCACCGACTCGTAGGTTTCCCGCTGGTGATCCACCGCGCCCGCCGTCGCACCTTCCGCGAAGAGGATACCCGCCGAGAGATCGACGACGGCGAGGAGCACGACCCCGGCGCCGCATGTCCGCGCAAGCTCGGCACCTTCGCGAAGCGCCAGCCGGCCTTCGAGAGAGCCATCGTAGGCAAGCAGGACTTTGCGGTACATGGGCATGCCTTCGGAGTCGTGACCTGGCGTGTGCCGGGGCGTCTGGTGGAATGCGTCGCTGCGAAACGTCTTCGTGTCGGGCCGGTGCGCCTAGTGGGACATGAGGATCGGCAGCGTCGCGTTGGCGAGCGCATGACGGGTCGCGCCGCCGAGCAGGAATTCCCTCAGCCGGCTGTGGCCGTAAGCGCCCATCACCATCCAGTCGGCATTCTCGGCGGCGGCGAAGGAAAGCAGGGCCTGGCCGGCGCCGCCCGCCCCGTTCGGGATGGTACGCACCGTGACGTTGAGGTCGTGGCGGGCGAGATAGGCGCCGAT
>JAGRKY010000189.1:3630-3918 GCA_020442095.1 Bauldia sp. | reverse complement strand
TTGCGACCCTTGGGGCCGAGCGTGACCTTCACGGCATCGGCGAGAACCTCGACGCCGCGCAGCATCCTGTTGCGCGCGTCGGTCGAGAATTTTACGTCTTTGGCAGCCATTGCTGTCTTTCCTTCAATTCTGACTGTTTATGGGGGTGTCGTGACTTCAGGCGGCCTTGCGCGAGGCGGCCTTGCCCTCGATCACGCCCATGACGTCGGATTCCTTCATGATCAGGAGATCTTCACCGTCGATCTTGACCTCGGTGCCCGACCACTTGCCGAACAGGACGCGATCGCC
>JAGRKY010000189.1:0-3463 GCA_020442095.1 Bauldia sp. | reverse complement strand
AATTTCATGGGGTTTCTCTTCCTCTTGCTACATGTTCCGGCCCTTTGAGGGCCCGATACGGAGGACTGTTAGCACTCTCTAAGAGCGAGTGCCAAGCATCCGACGGGCGATGTAGTGAGGGGATTTCCGGTTGTCAAGGCAACCGCGGCTTTGACCGCGAAATCTCCGTCTCCGGGGCCGGGCGAGGCGCTGGCGGCCGGATCGGATCGCCCGCTATCTGCCCGATACATGCGCCCGACGAAAGCTCTGTCGGAGGCTTATACTTAACAAATCCCTGACGCCGGCCGCTTAACTCGCTGTCAATTCGAGTTGAGTATTAGAAATCCAATCGAAAAAGACTAGAACTGATATGGGCGTCAAGTATGATTAAGAAATTCTTCCGTCTTGTGCACGGGAATGTCGGCACGACATTCGCGATGGCGGCGGTGCCGCTGATCGCTATGGTTGGAGCGGCGATCGATTACTCGGATGCCGACGAACAGCGCGTCATCACCCAGACGGCGCTCGACCGCGCCTCGCTGGGCGCCCGGGGCGCGATGGGGAGCCTGCCGCCCGAGGCGGTCGCCGCCGAGGCGCAAAGGCTCTACAGCGAAGGCGTCGAGGGGAGGCTGTCGCGGCCGTCTCCGGTGGCGGTGAATGTCGCGGACGGCAACATCGCGCTGACCACCGAGCTCCGGGTTCCGACGCGCTTCCTCAGGCTCGTCGGCTTCGACCAGTTCGCCTTCGACCTCAAGGCCGAGGCGACGGCCGAGAACAAGACCTACGAGGTCGCGCTGGTCCTCGATACCTCCGGGACGATGGCGGGATCGAAGATCCGCGCCCTGCGGCAGGCGGCGGGCGACCTGACCCGGTCGCTCTTCGAGGCGAACCGGCTCAATCCCTGGCCGGACCCGGTGAAGATCGCGGTGGTGCCGTTCGCCGCGGCGGTCAATGTCGGCGCGCAATATGCCGATGCCGCCTGGATCGACGGCAAGGCGCTCGCGCCGGGCCATCTCGAGAATTTCGGGTATTCGGCGTCGGTCGCCGAGGGCAACCGGCTGGCGCTCTTCGATGCGATGCCCGGCATCCACTGGGCCGGCTGCGTCGAGGCCCGCCCGCACCCCTATGACGTCCAGGACACCGCGCCGGACACGGGCGCGCCGGCGACGCTCTTCGTGCCGATGTTCGCCCCCGACGAGCCCGACCTCAACGGCTTCGACAACAACTACCTGACCGATACCTCGCCGGCCTGCGGCAAGGACGTGCGGCCGACCACGGCGCGTTCGGCCGAAGAGGCGCAGGAGCGGCTCTGCAAGTACCGGGAGAATGCGCCGCTTGCCCTCGGCAACAACAACGGCACGGTGGTCGGGCCGAACCTCGGCTGCACCGCCGCGCCACTGATGCCGCTGAGCGACGACGAATCCGGCATCCTCGCCGCGATCGACGCGCTGGACGCCCGCGGAACGGCGAACCTCCACGCCGGGGTGATGTGGGGATGGCGGGCGCTTTCGCCGGCATTGCCCTTCGACGAGGGCCGCCCGGTCGATACCGCCTCCAACCGCAAGATCATGATCGTCATGACCGACGGCCGGAACGGCTACGACACCTACCGGAACTTCAACCGCTCGTCCTATGGCGCCTTCGGCTATGTCGCGAAGGGCCACCTCGGCACCACCTCCGCCGATCCGGCGACGGTGGCGGCGAAGCTCAACGAGCGGACGCTGGAGGCCTGCAGCAATGCCAGGGCCGAAGGTGGCGTGGAGATCTACACCATCGCCTTCCAGGTTTCCGACCCGGCGACGCGCGATCTCCTCAGGGCCTGCGCCAGCAGTCCCGACAAGGCCTTCGAGGCGGATACCGACAGCGGACTCGCCTCGACCTTCCGCGACATCGCCGTCGACGTCGCAATGGAGGGCTGAGCGGCTATTCCGCGACCGAGAAGGGGAGGGTCACCGTCGTCTTCTTCGGTGATCCCTCATCCCTGAGGGTGAGCAGGAGCTGATATTCGCCCGGCTTGAAGTCCGGCAGCGGGAATTCGATCGTCGCCTGCACCTCGTGCATCTTCGACCGTCCCTGCCAGTGAAGCCGCCCGAAGTCCTCGGAGGTGGCGAGGATCAGGCCGCCGGGGGTGCGGATCTGGAGATCGGCGGCGATGGTCGAGCTGAAGCCGTCGCCATCCGGCTTGAAGGCGAAGCCGACCGGCTCGAAATAGATCCGCAGCGTGTCGTTGTTCCGGAAGACGGAATTAGCGCGCGGCGTATAGTTGGCATAGCCCTCGACCTTGTCGGCGAAGACGACCGTCCGCAATTGCAGGGGCGAGGCGTCCCAGAAGGCGGCCGCCGCCTTGGAAAAAGCCGACAGCGCGGCCGAGTCGTAGCCGCGGCCGAGCAGCGTTTCCGAGAGCTTCGCCTGATCGGCGATGGGCCCCGCCTGGACCGGCGCCAGCAAGCCGCAATAGAAAGCCGCGCAGCACGCAACGGCGGCCAGTGGCCGGAAGGCCGTAGTTGTCATATTCACCCCCGTGCAACCCAAAACACGCGGCCGCCGCCGTACGGCCCAAGCCGCCATGATCCGATTCCGCGCGCTTTCACGCAAGGGGAAGAAAGCCGGCTCAGGCGGATAGCCGGTCGAGCCACGCTTGGCGCTTGCGATAGATCGTCGAAGCGCTGATCTCCAGCGCCGCCGCGGCGCGCGGGATGTTGCCGTCGAAGGCGGCGACCGCGGCCTCGATGATCTGGCGCTCCTGTTCCCGGAAGGGAAGGATCGCGCCCGGCGCGGCGGTCATCTGGCCCACCGGGGAAGTGGCGGGAAGGGGCAGCGCCGGCGTGCCGGAAAGACCGGGCGGCAGCATCGCGGCGCTCACCTCGACGCCGTCATGGAGGACGACGATGCGGCGGATGACGTTCTGGAGCTGGCGGACATTGCCCGGCCACGACGAGGCGCGGATCAACGCCGCGGAGTCCGCATCGAAGCCCCGGAAGCCGCGGCCTTCCTCCTTCGCGTAGCGGGCGAGGAAGGCTTGGGCGAGCGGCAGGATGTCCTCGGCGCGCTCGCGCAGCGCCGGCAGCGCGATCGGCAGGACATGGAGACGGTAGAAGAGGTCGGCCCGGAAGCGCCCGGCCTCGACCTCGGCGAAAGGATCGCGGTTGGTCGCCGAGACGATGCGGACGTCGACCCGCTTGAGCTCGTTGCCGCCGACCCGGCGGAAGCTGCCGGTCTGGATGAAGCGGAGGAGCTTCGCCTGGAGGCCGAGGTCCATTTCCGCCAGTTCGTCGAGGAAGAGCGTGCCGCCATGGGCGAGCTCCGCCGCGCCGGCGCGATTCTCCGAGGCGCCGGTGAAGGCGCCGCGGACATGGCCGAAGATCTCGCTCTCCATCAGCTCCTTCGGGATGGCGCTGCAATTGAGCGCGACGAAGGGCCGGCCGTCCGGGCCGGCATGGGCATGGATCGCCTCGGCGGTCACTTCCTTGCCGGTGCCGCTCTC
>JAGRKY010000188.1 GCA_020442095.1 Bauldia sp. | reverse complement strand
CGCGACTTCAGATAGGCGAGCCAGGCCGCCATCACGAGATAGTCGGCCGCGAGCTCCAGCCGCAGCTTGCGCACCTCCTCGATGAAGGCGAGGTATTGCTCGGCGAGCGCGAGAATCGAAATCCGGGTGATGTCGACCTTCTGGCTGCGGGCCAGCGCCAGCAGCAGATCCAGCGGCCCCTCGAACCCGTCGACATCGACGACCAGCGAAGGCTCGCCATCGTTGCGGTCAAGAGGCTTGAAGGTTTCCCAGATCTCGCCCTGATCGGGACTTGTACCGGCCATCGGTTCAGACACCGGCCGGCCAGCCGCTGCCGGCCATCAGGCCGACATACTCCTCGCGGCCGGCGACAGCATCGAAAGGCGAAGGCGGGTTGACCGACTCGAGCGCCCGTCCGGCCCGCTCGCCGGAGCGTCCGGCGAGCCGGGGTGCCGCACCTGCTACCGCGCGCATCTCCTCGATCCGACCATTGCAGTGAAGCACGAGGTCGCATCCCGCGTCGTGTATGGCGACGGTTCTTTCACCGTAATCCCCAGCCAGGGCCTTCATCGAAATGTCATCGCTCATCAGCAGGCCGTCGAAACCGATTCGTTCGCGAATGATATCGCGGATCACAACGGCCGAGGTGGTTGCAGGGCGATTCGGGTCAATTGCGCTGTAGACAACGTGGCTGGTCATCCCCGCCGGCAGGTCGGCAAGGGCGACGAAGGGGGCGAAATCATGCTCGGCGAGTTGATCGAGCCCGGCCTCCACCACCGGAAGTTCGAAATGGCTGTCGGTGCGGGCCCGCCCCTGCCCCGGGATATGCTTCATCACCGGGCAGACGCCGCCCGCCACAAGCCCGTCCGCCATCGCCCGGCCGAGGATCGCAACCATTCCCGGATCGCCGCCGAAGGAGCGGTCTCCGATCGCGTCGCTGGCATCGGTCGCGATAACGTCGAGGACCGGAAGGCAGTCGACATTGACCCCGATATCCCGGAGATCCTGCGCCATCAGACGGCCGTGAAGCCAGGCCGCCCGGACGCCCCTGTCGGGGTCACTCTCCGCGACCATGCCGATGCGCCCGCCGGCCGGATAATCCGGCCAGGCGGGGGGCTGGAGGCGCCGGACCCGGCCGCCTTCCTGGTCGATCAGGACGGGAGCATCCGGCCGGCCGACCGCGGCGCGGAAGGCCGAGGTCAGCGCCCGCACCTGGTCGGGCGTCTCGCAATTGCGCTTGAAGAGGATCAGCCCCCACGGCTGTTCCGCCGCGAAGAACGCCGCCTCCTCCGGAGAAAGGCGGAGTCCCTCGCATCCCGAAATGAACGCCTTCACGGCCATTTCGCCCCCTGCGCCAGTTATCGGGCCAGGATGCAATCGCCGCCGGCGGATTTCAGGTCGTTGCAGAGCCGCGTCGCATCGTTGCTCGAAAAGGGTCCGACGCGGACCCGGAAATAGACACCGCGGTCACCGAGATCGGCCCGGACGATCGCCGCCTGATAGCGGCCGAGAATGCTCGGATAGCGCGCCTGAAGGCTCTTGTAGGTCGACCGCGCCGCTTCCTCGCTCCGCTGGGCGGAGACCTGGACAAGCACGCCGCCGGATCCCGCCTGCGGCGCCGACGAACGCGCCGAGCTCCCCGGCGTCAGGTCGATCGGCCCGTTGGCGTCGCCGGTGGTCGCGACAATCGTCGGCTTCGCCGGCTTGGCAGGGGTCGGTGCAGCTTTCGGCTTCGCCGGCTCCGGCACCGCGACCGGCACGGGCTCCGGCTCCGTCTCGACCGCTACGACCTCCTGGTCTTCGGCCGGCACGGTTCCGGGCGCCGGATCCCCCGCGACCGGCGTGCCGGTCGTCACGCCGAGCGGATCGGCAACCACCGGCAGGTCCTGGCCATCGAGGACCGCGTCCATATCCGTCCGCGTATCCTTGGCAAGGTTGCTGAATTCGTCACCGGCCACCGCGTCGGGCGCCTCGTCGCCGGGAATGGCGTCGCCGCCCTCTTCCACGGCCTCGCTGCTGACGATCGTTCCGTCAGGCCGGACGACGACCGTCCGGACCTTTTTCGGGCCAAGGCCGTCGTCCCCGGCGTCGGACGGGTCGACGTCGGCAACCACTGCCTCGCCACCAGCGGGATCGTCGCCCTCCTGGATCGGACCGTCGATTCCCGGCCCGCCGGGAATGATGACGCGCGAAATCGGGTTGTCGGTCATGTCCTCGTCGGGCGTCACCTCGACGATCGCATCGTCGCCGCTCGCAACCAGGGTCGTGTCGCTGCCGCCGCCATCATCCACGCGATCGTAGATCAGCTTGCTCTGCTGGTCGCTGTCGGTGGCGGCCTCTTCCGGGAATACCTTTGACGGCCCGCCGTCGGCGGTGATGATCGGCGGCGGGGAACCGCTGCCGCTCTCGCCCTGGGTCATGTAGAAAGCCCCGGCGCCGATGACCGCAATCAGCAGGACGCCGGCGATGACGGCGAACGTACGGCCTGTCCGGCGACGCTTCAGTCCCGCCAGTTCCTCTTCCGGGAACGGCGGCAGATCGTCCTCGGGCGCAAAGGCCGCGGTATCGAGGTCATCGAGGGAGAATCCCTCGTCGAAACCTCCATTCGGGTCTTCAAGTTCCGGCGGCTCGGCAAACGGTCCGGGGTCGCTCCGGCCGGCGCGCGGCTCCGGCGCGGGTTCCTCGGGCGGCGGCGCCACAGCCCGAGGCGGCGCAAAACCGCCGGACCGCTCGCGCGGCCGCAAGGCCCTGGTCATCCGCTCCTTGCGCGGCGGGGTCTCGGCAGCCGGTTCGTCTGCGTCTCCCTCAATCGGGCGCACCGGCGGCGGCGCCGGCCGCAACCTCAGCCGCGACGGGTTCGGGCGTTCCTCGGCCTCGGGAGGCCTGGGGCGCGGGCGTCTGGCCTCGCGCGGCGGCGGGGCCGGAGCGTTCGCGGGTTCGGGCGGCTGCGGGCGTCGCACCGGAGGTGGCGCCTCGCGATCCCGCCTCGCCAGCGCCGCCGGCGGCGGCAGTTCAGGTTCCGGGTAAGGCGGTGGCGGCTCCCGGTCGACCGGCGGGAGCGACGGCGGAAGCGGAAGCGTCGGTTCCTCCGGCTCGAAACGCAGCTCCGGCAGCGGAAATGGCGCGAACGATTCCAGCCCGGCCAGGGCCTCGTGGTCGTCCGCTGCCTGCGGCTCCGGCTCGGGTTCCGGCTCGGGCATGGGCTCGGGTTCGGGAGGTGGCTGCCGCACGATCCCGTTCGCGCTCTCAAGCTCGGCGAGGACCTCCTCGACGCTCTTTTCGAAATCGAGCGTCAGCCTGTCGGGCTCCTCGGCGGCGCGCGGCGGCTCGGCCCAGCGCTCGCGCGGCGGCTCCGGCCTCGTCTCCAGCACGGGTGCCGGTCGCGCTTCCGGCAGCGGGGCTTCCGGCCGCGACGCCTGCGCCGGCTGCCCCTGGAACGGACCGCCGAGGGCAGCAAACGACGCCTGCAGGTCGTTCAGCAATTCGGATTCGAGGTCCTGGCCCGCATCCGGCGATTCCGCCGGCTCGGGCGCCTGATCCCTGCCCGACGAACCGAAGCCCGAACGCCCGGTCACGATCCGCGCCAGTTCGGCCAGCGGATCGTCATCTGTCGGCGCGCCGGACCCTCTCTCTCCTGACGGTCGGGCTGACATTTTCGGATCGTAACGATCGGACATCTAAACTTGCTTTCACTCCAGGAGTCAGGCGGGTCGCCGGCCAGGCGACGTCAACGCATCTCCTCGGGCGCGCTCACACCGAGAATAGCCAATCCCGAGGACAACACCAATTTTGTGGCATGAACGAGAGCAAGCCGCGCCAAAGTCGAATGTGGATCGGCATGGTTAATAAAACGCAATTGAGGCAGTTCCTTGCCGCGATTCCAGTGGGCGTGAAATTCCGAAGCCAGCTCATGAAGGAAGTAGGCGACGCGATGCGGCTCCTGCGCTTCCGCGGCCGCCTCGATCATCCTCGGATACTCCAACAAACGGCGGATTAGAGCCATTTCTCCGTCATCGGTCAGGGACTCCAGCGGTGCCTGTTGGAGCGCCGCGAGGCCGATGTCGAGGTCCGGCATTTCCCCCGCCGCCTGCCTGAATACCGAGCATGTCCGGGCATGGGCGTATTGTACGTAGAAGACCGGATTGTCCTTCGACTGCTCCGTCACTTTCTCGAAGTCGAAGTCGAGCTGCGCATCGTTCTTGCGGAAGACCATCATGAAACGAATCGGATCGGGCCCGACTCGGTCGACCAGGTCGCGCAGCGTGATGAAGTCGCCTGCCCGCTTCGACATCTTGACCGGCTCGCCGCCGCTGAGCAGCCGGACGATCTGGACCAGCTTGACCTCGAAATGCGCGGCGCCGCCACTGATCGCCCGGATGGCGGCCTGCATCCGCTTGACGTAACCACCATGGTCGGCGCCCCAGACGTCGATCAGGTGGCGGAAGCCGCGACGCAGCTTGTCGTAGTGATAGGCGATGTCGGAGGCGAAGTAGGTCGGGCTACCGTCGGACTTCTTCAGCGGCCGGTCGACATCGTCGCCGAACTCGGTCGAGCGGAACAACAGTTGTTCGCGGTCCTCCCAATCCTCGGGCAGTTGCCCCTTCGGCGGCGGCAGCCGCCCCTCGTAGACAAGCCCGTCCCGAGTGAGCTGGTCGATGGCGGCCTCGACGGCGCTGGGGCTCCCCTCGGTCAGCGTCCGCTCCGAGAAAAAGACGTCGTGGGCGATGTTGAGAAGCGCCAGATCCTCCCGGATCATCGCCATCATCATGTCGACCGTCGTCACCCGGACGACCGGCATCCACTCTTCCTCGGACATGGCGAGAAGGAGATCGCCGTGCTCCCTCGCAAGCGCTTCGCCGACCGGCTTCAGGTAGTCGCCGGGATAGAGCCCTTCCGGGATCGACCCGATATCCTCGCCAAGCGCCTCGCAATAGCGGAGATAGGCCGAGCGCGCGAGGACATCGACCTGCGAGCCGGCATCGTTGATGTAGTATTCGCGGGTCACGTCGAAGCCGGCCACGACCATCAGGTTCGCCATCACGTCGCCGACGACGGCGCCGCGGCAATGGCCGATATGCATCGGCCCGGTCGGGTTCGCCGAGACATATTCGACGTTGACCGCCTCGCCGGCCCCGAGCGTCGACCGGCCGAAGGCCTCGCCGACTTCGATCAGCGATTTCAAGGCCTTGTGCCAATAGCCCGACCTGACACGGAGGTTGATGAAGCCGGGTCCGGCGACCTCGGCAGCGCCGACATCCGGGTCTTCCGCCATCACCGCCGCGATGCGGGTGGCAAGGTCGCGCGGCTTCAGGCCCATCGGCTTGGCCAGCACCATCGCGGCGTTGCAGGCGAGATCGCCATGGGACGCTTCGCGCGGCGGCTCGACGACGATCCGGCCGGTATCGACGTCGTCGAATCCCGATTGTTGCGCAATCAGTTCGACGGCGTTCTTAAGTCTTTCCGTGAAATCTCGGAAAATATTCATGATAACGGGCTGCCCGGACGGTCACGATTCACCGGCGCCGCCTATCCCAAATCGGATGGTCCGTCAAACCTATGGCCGCAAAATCAGCGTCTCGCCGATCCGTGGCGCAGTACCGCCCGCGGCCATGAAGCGGCGGCGCTGCTCGGTCGGCGCCTCCTCGCTGAGCGGGAAGGTTCCCCAGTGGATGCCGATCGCGGTCCCCGCCCCCATGATGTGGGCGATCCGCGCCGCCTGCTCTGGATCGACATGGAACGGCTCCTGGAACCAGCGCGGCGACCAGGCACCGATCGGCACGAGCGCGACGTCGACCGGGCCCGTACGCCGCCGGATCTCCTCGAAGATCGACCCGTAGCCGGTGTCGCCGGCGAAATAGACCCGATTGCCGTCCGCCGACAGGATCCAGCCGCTCCACGACATCGCGTTCAAACCATAGGGCGGGCGGCGGACGCCATGGATCGCCGGCACCGCCTCGATGGACAGATCGCCGTCACGGCCGCTCTCGAACCAGTCGAGCTCGTGGACGCGAGTGAGGCCCGCCTTCCTCATCAGCGGCGCCGTGCCGGCCGGGACGAAGGCCTCGACCGCCGGGTTGCGGCGGGCCAGCCGGCGGAGCGTCGGCAGGTCAAGATGATCGTGATCGGCATGGGAGATGAGAATCACGTCGATATCCGGCAGTTCTTCGAGCGACGGCCGCGGCGGCACCAGCCGCTCCAGCCGAACCGGGCCGCTGCCGACCGAGCCCATCAGCACCGGATCGGTCAGGACCCACTTGCCGCCGATCCGGATCAGCGTCGTGGCATGGCCGATCCAGGTGACGGCGAGTTCCGCCTTCTCCGCCCTGGCCACCCCTTCCCGCGCCGTGGCGGGCGTGAGGACATGGCCGGGCGGCAAATCGTCCGCGTCTTCGAAGAGGCCGAGGAACATCCGCCGGGTATGGTGCCGCCAGTCGTCCCGGCTGATGTCGTCGGGCGCGACGAAGGTCCCGACATTGTGGAATCGCCCATCGGCATGGTGGCTGCTGCCGACCGGCATATCCCCGGTCGCGACGCAGCCCGCCGGCACGCCAGCGGCGGCCAGCGCCCCGATCGCCAGGGCGGCCGAAAGCCGGCGATGGGCCCGGCGGGAACAGGCGTCCGAAGTCCCGTCCGTCATCGGCGCATGCTGCCCATCAGGCGCAGAGCCGCCGGTATTCCGCCATGGCGTAGCGGTCGGTCATGCCTGCGAGGAAATCGGCGATCCGGCGGGCGGCGGACGCCTCGTCCAGCCCCGGGTCCGGCCGCCAGGCGGGCGGCAATGCCGCCGGGTCGCCGCGGTAGCGCTCGAAGAGCCGCGCGACCACGCGTTCCGCCTCGCGCATCACCGCCATGACCGAGTCGTGGCGATAGACGGCCCTGAGGAGGTAGCGCTTGATCTCGTCATCGGCCGACCGCATCGCGTCGGAGAAGCCGACCGCCTGCCGCCCGGCCTTCCTCACGTCGTCGCTCGATCCCGGCGCGATCGCGTCGAGCCGCCTCAGGGACTCGCCGATCACGTCCTCGATCAGCCGGGTGATCAGCCGCCGGGTGAGCTCGTGGACAACGCGCTCCTCGGCGAGGTCGGGATACTCGGCCCGGATCTCCCCGAGGAGCCGCCCGGGCAGTTCCAGCTCGGCCAGGCCGTCGAGGGTCAGCAATCCGGCGCGCAGGCCATCATCGATGTCGTGGGTGTCATAGGCGATGTCGTCGGCGATCGCCGCGGCCTGCGCCTCGGCGCTCGGCCAGCTCCAAAGCCACAGGTCCCGCTGCTCGGAGAGCTCTGTGAAGCTCCGCGGAATGCCGTTTTCCGCGTACCGCGCGACCGGCGCGCCGGTGGCGTCGGTCAGCGGCCCGTTGTGCTTGACCAGCCCCTCGAGTGTTTCCCAGGTGAGATTGAGGCCGTCGAACTCGGCGTAGCGGCGCTCCAGCCGGGTGACGATGCGCAGCGACTGGGCGTTGTGGTCGAAACCGCCCCAGCGGGCCATCTTCGCGCTCA
>JAGRKY010000187.1 GCA_020442095.1 Bauldia sp. | reverse complement strand
ACGGGCGGCTGACCGACGGCCAGGGCCGGACGGTCGACTTCCGCAACACGATCATCGTGATGACCTCGAATCTCGGCAGCGACTATCTCGCCAATCTCGGCGACGAGCAGGATGTCGACGAGGTGCGCGAGATGGTGATGGGGGTTGTCCGGTCGCACTTCCGGCCGGAATTCCTCAACCGGCTCGACGACATCATCCTGTTCCACAGGCTGAAGAAGAGCGAGATGGGCGCGATCGTCGACATCCAGCTGGTCCGGCTGCAGAAGCTGCTCGACGAGCGGAAGATCACCCTCGACCTCGACGAGTCGGCCCGCAAGTGGCTCGCCGAAAAGGGCTACGACCCGACCTATGGCGCAAGGCCGCTGAAGCGGGTCATCCAGCGCGAGGTTCAGGATCCGCTCGCCGACAAGATCCTCGCCGGCGAGATCCCGGACGGCGCCCGGGTGAAGATCACCGGCGGCACCGACAAGCTCCTGTTCCTGCCGCAGGTGAAGGGCGGCAAGGCGAAGGCCGAGACCGAAGCGGCCGCCTGACGCACCCGACAGGACAAGGCAAGAAAAGGAAAAGGCCCGGCGAAAGCCGGGCCTTTTTTCATGGCGGCAACAGACGGGAAGCCGGCTCAGTTGGTCGAGGCGACCTCGGTCGGGATGCCCTGGTTGCCGAGCAGGTTGTCGATGCGCTGGCGCTCCTTCTCGAAGGAGGCGAGGAGCTCGCTCTCCAGGACGCGGCCGCGCGGCAGGCGGATGCGGAGCGGGTCGACCGGCTTGCCGTTGACGCGAATCTCGAAATGGAGATGGGGACCGGTCGACAGACCGGTCGAGCCGANNGATCACCTGGCCCTGGCGGACCCTGGCGCCCGGGCGGATGCCGTCGGCGAACTTGGTCTGGTGGGCGTAGGCAGTTTCGTAGCCGTTGGTGTGCTGCAGGACGATGAGGTTGCCGTAGCCGGAGGTCCGTCCCGCCTTCTCGACCACGCCGTTGCCGGCGGCGAGGATCGGGGTCATGCGCGGCGCGGCATAGTCGACGCCGGCATGGAGCCGCGTATAGCCGAGGATCGGATGCCGGCGCATGCCGAAGCGCGAGCGGAGCACGCCGGAGGTGATCGGCTTGCGCATCAGGAACTTCTTCGCGCTCTTGCCCTCCTCGTCATAGTAGTCGACGATTCCGTCGTCCGGCGTCCGGAAGCGGTAGAAGCGCTTGGTGGAGCCGTTGAGGGTCAGCGACGCGAAGAGGATTTCGGGGTCGCTGGCATCCGGACCGTCCTCGGGCAGCGAGTGGAAGATCTCGATCGCGTCGCCGGGGCTGATCCGCGCCTGGAAATCGACGTCGAAAGCGAAGATGCGGACGAGCTGGTCGAGCAGCGGTTTCGGCACGCCCTGTTCGAGGCCGGTGCGATACAGCGCTTCATAGACCCTCGGCATGGCGCCGTAGGTCTCGGTCTCGACCTCGGCGAGAGCCGTGTTGCCGAGACGCGGTTCGTCGGTGCGGCGGAAGCCGTTGTCGTCGGTGCGGGCGACGCTCGCCTGATGGACGCCGTCGTCATAGAGGCTGACCCGGATCGGCGCGGGGTCCGGGCTGTCGATATCCGCCGCATAGGCGATCCGGATCTTCTGCCCCACATGCATGCCGTTGAGGTCGACGAGCGTGGAAAGCGCGTCGGTGATCGTCCTGGCGTCGGTCTCGGAGACGTCGTTGTCCTCGAGCAGCGCCATGAATGTCTGGCCCTTGGCGACGGCGATGATCCGTTCCTCGATGCCGTCGCCGCCACCGTCGCCGGGGGAGGACTTGACGACGCTCGAGACGTTCTCGGGAACAATGCTGACGTCGAGCGCGGTGAAGGGGTCGTCCTCGACATAATCCTCGGCGTCGCCGCTCGCGTCGGCATAGGACAACGTCGAGACCGGGGCGGCGCCGCCGCCGTCGCCGGTGTCGAGCGAAGCGCGGACGATCGCCTCGACATCCTCGGTGGTCGGCGTCACGGTCGTATCGACATCGGTGCCGCCGACCGGGAATTCGGTGACCTTGACCGACACCTCGCCGTCGACATCGGCACCGTAGAATTCGTCGTCGGTCTCGACGACGGCCTCGCCGGAGACCGGCGGCTCGGGCGCGGAGGTGTCGGCGAAGATGCGCAGGGCGTCATAGGGCGGTATCTGGCCGTCGACGTCGGAATCCTCGCGCGCCGAAAGCGTCGCGGTGATCTTGGCGAAGGGGCGCAGCTTGATGAAGTCGCGCTCGCCCTGCTTGGTGACGGTGCTGACCTGAAGGATCTGCCGGTTGGAGACTTCCTCGAGGAGCGGCTGGATGCGGTCGCCCTTGCGGCCGAAGGTGATGGCGCCGATCTGCGCCGCGGGGATGCCGTTCGCGGCGTCGGGCAGCTCGGCGAACTGGTGGGGATTGGACAGGGCGGCCATCAGCGCGCCGCCCATCAGGAAGATCGAGGTCAGGCCGGTGAGGATCGTGCCGGAGAGCCAGCGGACGCTGACCGAGCGGCGGACGGGCGCGTCGTCTGATTCCTCGCCGACGAAAAGCGGCGGCTCGACGCCGAGGTCGACCTGGTCGCTGCCATTGTGGATGACGTTGCCAAGGAGCGTCGGTCCTCTCACGACCGCGCCTTTCGACCGAATTGAGACCCCGTCATTCGCGCTTCGCGTCCCCTGACAAGGCCGGCTTCCGGCCTCGTTTCCGCACCGGCCGGCTGACGGCCCGACGCGCATAAACCCAAGTCACATGACTCGGTCGTATTCTTGGCACTATTAAGGCGTCCCTGACAACTGCGCCGCAGAAATCCGGGCTTTCGATTTTAGCCGGCAATTTTGTTTCGGAAGGTGTTGACAGGGGTCGGGGCCCCCCACTATATACCCCCCACACGAGGACGGCGGCGCCGCGAGGTGCCGCGACGATCCTCGGTTCTCTCTGCTTGCAGTCAGCGAGACTGAATATTCGCTTCGGCGAATGTCTCGCCTGCATGGCTGGTTCCGGGAAATCCGGGGGTGGCCGAACGACGGATCGTCTCCGTCGTGTTGTTTGACAAGTGAATAGGAAGAAAGAGAAACGTAGACGGCGGAGTCCTTGCGGACCGGAGCGTCTTCGGACAAACCGGTCGAAGAGACTTCGGCGGTACTACGTTTAACAAGAACCCATTCGTGTCGGTCGCAAGACCGGAACGGATGTGTGCTTGGGACTCGTCAATAGACAAAGTCAACGTAGTGATCAGCCGAGACAAGTTCT
>JAGRKY010000016.1 GCA_020442095.1 Bauldia sp. | reverse complement strand
TCATCTCCGGCATCGACCTCGGCCGCCGGATGGAGAATGTCGAACTTTTCGCCGTCACCTCGCCGCTGATCACCACCTCCTCCGGCGCGAAGATGGGCAAGACCGCCTCCGGCGCGGTGTGGCTGAATGCCGATCTCGTCTCGCCGTACGAATACTGGCAGTTCTGGCGGAACACCGAGGACGCCGATGTCGGCCGCTTCCTCAGGCTCTTCACCGAGCTGCCGCTCGACGAGATCGCCCGGCTCGAAGCGCTCGGCGGTGCGGAGATCAACGAGGCGAAGAAGGTGCTCGCCACCGAAGCGACCGCCCTTCTCCACGGCGCGGCGGCGGCGGAAGAAGCTTCCGAAGCCGCCCGGCGGACCTTCGAGGAAGGCACCCTCGCCGACGCCCTGCCGACCATCACCATCCCGGAAGCGGAGCTTGCCGCCGGCATCGGCGTTCTTGGCCTCTTCGTCCAGGCCGGGTTGATGTCGTCGAACGGCGAGGCACGCCGTGCCATCCGAGGCGGCGGACTCCGGATCAACGACGCCGCGGTCACCGACGAAAAGGCGATGGTTAGCGCGGGCGATCTCGCCGACGGCGCGATCAAGCTCTCCCACGGCCGCAAGAAGCACGTCCTCGTCCGTCCCGGCTAGGTCGCGGATTCCCCTGCCTCTTCCCTCGCCGCGATCAGGGACCTGACCTTCTCGGCATGCCCGGCGGTCATCGGCGCGTAGACGATCATCGAGAGGTCGGCGCGTCCGTCGACGGCGAAGGACGAATATTCGAGCTCGATCGTCCCAAACACCGGATGGCGCATCCGTTTCACGCCGCCGCCGAAGTCGCTGACCTCATTGTCGCGCCAGATGCGATCGAAATCCGGACTGACCCGCCGCAATTCGTCGACCAGTTCGGTGACCTCGTCGACCGCCCCGGCCCGGACCACGTCCGCCCGAAAGGCGCCGATGACGAAGCGCGCGGCGCTTTCCCAATTCTCCTGCGCATTCCGCGAGCGCGGATTGCAGAAAAGCTGGCGAAGGATGTTGCGCTCGCTCGGCGGCAACGCGCCATAGTCGGCGAGCACCACCGGGACGGCGCGGTTCCAGGCAACCACATCCCAGGTCGCCGTGCGGATCATCGCGGCGCTGGGTTCCAGCGCATCGAGCACGCGCTGCAGCCTCGGCGTGACGCCCCGATCGCGCCGCGACTGCCGCTCCGGCGGCCGTCCCTGGCCGAGCAGGAAGAGGTGTTCGCGCTCGACATCGGTCAGCATCAGCGCCCGGGCAATCCGCTGCAGCACGTCCGCCGACGGCGCGCCGCCGCGCCCCTGCTCGAGCCAGGTGTACCAGGTCGGGCTGATATTGGCGCGCTGCGCCACCTCCTCGCGGCGAAGACCGGGTGTGCGCCGGCGCTTCTGCGAAAAGCCGAATGCTGTCGGATCGAGCCTGGCCCGCCTGTCCTTGAGGTAGGCGCCAAGCCGGTTGCCGTCGTTGGCGGGAGCGTCCATCCTGTTAGCCATTATACTAGGATAAAGTCACTACTTTAACAGGATAACATCTGTGGGCAGATGTGTCTCCGTACAAACAATGGAGACTTTCCCATGCGTGTTTTCCTGACGGGTGCGACCGGCTTCATCGGCTCGGCGATCGTTGGCGAGCTGGTCGCGGCCGGTCACCAGGTTCTCGGCCTCGCGCGGTCCGACGACAAGGCCGCGGCACTGGCGGCGGCTGGCGCCGAGGTGCATCGCGGTTCGCTCGAAGACCTCGATGGCCTGCGGGCCGGTGCCGCCCAGGCGGAGGGCATCATCCATACGGCCTTCAACCACGATTTCTCCCGCTTCGCCGAGAGCTGCGAGGACGACCGCCACGTGATCGCCGCGCTCTCGGCGGAGTTCGCGGGCAGTGACCGGCCACTCGTCGTGACCTCCGGCGTCGGGGCGATGAAAGCGGCTGCCGGCCACCTGGCGACGGAGGACGATCCCCATCCCTCCGCCGCAGAATTCCCGCGCGGCGCCAGCGAGGAAGCAATGGCCGCGGCGATCGCGGCCGGCGCCAACGTCTCGGTCGTCCGCTTGCCGCAGGTGCATGACACCCACAAGGCGGGCCTCGTCTCGCCGGTCATCGATGTCGCCCGCGACAAGGGGGTCTCCGCCTATATCGGCGAGGGACGCAACCGCTGGGCCGCCGCGCACGCACTCGATGCGGCGCGCGTCTACCGGCTGGCGCTGGAGCGTGCGGAAAAAGGCGCGCACTATCATGCGGTCGGCGAAGAAGGGGTTCCGCTCCGCACCATCGCGGAGGCGATCGGCCGGCGCTTCGATCTGCCGGTCGTCTCGCTCCAGGCGGAGGAGGCCGCGTCCCATTTCGGCGCCTTCCTCGGCGCTTTCGCGCAGCGCGATGCACCGGCTTCGAGCGCCCTGACGCAGCAGAGGCTCGGCTGGCGTCCGACCGGCCCGAGCCTCGTCACGGACCTCGAAAACATGGAGGCCGTCGAGGACCAGCGCGCTTTCGGGCTTGCCTGACCGCCTACCGGAACTCGAAGATCTTCCGGAAGATGCCGGGCGCCACGGCGGACAGCGGGTTGAAGAAGACCTGCGGTTCGCCGAGCGGTCCCTCGACGCGGAAGGTGACACCGATCAGCCCGCCCCGGTTGCCGCCGCCAAGCACCAGCCCGAGCACCGGCACCCGGCCGAAGACGTTGTTGAGCGCGTAGAGCGGCAGGTAGGTGCCGTTGATCAGCACATGGCCCTGGCGCAGGTCGACGCGGCCGTTGAAGGTCGCGCCGACGGCCTGGCCGCGCAGCAGCGCCTCCTCGATGGTGATCGCCTCGCCGGCGATATGGAAACGCGCCACCATCTGGTCGAAATGGATCCGCGCCGGATCGATCCGCTGCTTGGTCGGCGCGCTCGAAATCGCCCGCTGGACCGCCGGCTCGTTGAGGATATCGAAGTCGGCGATCGTCGCCTTGCCGGAGAGCGGACCGCTCGGCCCGGACCGCCGCGCGTTGATCGCAAGCTGGCCGCCGCCTATGCGGTTGTAGACGTTCAGGAAGCGGAGCAAGCTTCCGGCTCCCGCCGACGCCTCCAGCGACGCTCCCTTGCGGGTGTCCGTGAAGTCCACCACGACCGGCGCGCGCCCCAGCGTACCCGTCACGGAAATCCGTGTCGGATCGCCGTCCTTCGCGACATAGGTCGCCTTGAATCCGGTGATTGTCTCGTCGTTGAAGCCGGTCACCCTGGCGATCTCCGCCTCGACCGAGATATCCGGGCCGCCGTCGCCCTCCCCGCTTTCGGTCGACTCGCTGATCAGGCCACGGGCGTCGAAGGAGTCGCCCTTCGCCTTGATGGCGTATCCCTTGTCGGTCGCGGTCAGCGTGAACGCCATCGCGTCTCCCGGGCGGAGCGCGAAATGATCGACCTCGGCCGAAGCGAGACCCGTGCCGCTGTCGAGCAGGGCCGAACCATGGAAGCCGAACCCGTCGCCTTCGAGCACGATATTCTCGACCCGCTGTCCGCGCTCGATCGGGATCAGGTCGAAGGAGAGCGTCGCCGGAACGCCGATCCCCTTGGTCCAGCCGAGCCCCGGGATCGTCAGCCGTGCCGGCCCGAGATCGAGGTCGTAATGCTGGCCGTCGCTGTCGGCGAGGCTGCTGATCTGGGTTCCGACCGTGCCGTCGATGATGTCGTCGAGGCCCAGTCCGAGCCGGTCGCGCGCCGCCTTGTCGAGTGAAAGCCGCGCCAGTTGCTGGCCGCGACCGCTCGACTCGCCCTGCTGGCCGAGCGGCTGCGAGATGCTGACATCCGCCTCAACGCCGTCGATCGTCGCCTTTCCGGTGACGGCGAAATTGTCGGGGACCACGGTGATGGTGACGTCCGCATCCTTGAAGGTGCGACCCTCGATCGGCTGAGCGCTGGCCAGTCGCTTGCCGGTGACCGTCACCTTCCAGACCATCGCCCCGCCGATCTCGTCCTCTTCCAGGTCGAGCGGCAGGCGGAGCGAGATCGCCGCCGAAGCGCTCCCCGAAAGATCGTCCGGCGCGAGCCCCCGGCTCGCGAGCACGTTGAGCGGCCGCGCGTCGGCGATCTCGCCAAGCGCCGCGGCGGGGCCGGACAGTTGGAGCTCGACAACCCCGGTCGGCGACGGGTTGAAGACATCGTCGATGGCGAAGGCCCCGGCATCGACCGAGACGCTCCTGCCGGAGGCAAGGTCGATGCGCCCGCCGTCGAGGTCGATGCCGAGGGTCTTCCCCGACACCACGACATTTCCGGACGCCCCCGAAACCGGCGGGAGGTCGCCGATCGTCCGGAACGAGGCGTCCTTGACGCGGAGATTGAGGCTCAGCCCGTCATCTGGCATCTGCGGATGTTCGTGGCCGAGCACGCCGGCCGGAACCGTCGCCTCGAACTGGCCGGACTCGATCGTCCCGCCGGTCATGTTGGCCTCGACCCAGTGGCGGGCGCCCGACGCGAGGAACGGCACCCACATCTGCTTGAAGGTCGTGACCGGCATCGGCGAGACAGATGCCGCGAGCGCCAGCGATGGCCCCCAGTCCTCGAAGCCGACCGTCCCGGCGAGCGCCAGCGACCCGCTCTCCGTCTCGATCGACAGGTTGCCGATGTCGAGCAGCCGGCCCGGCAGGTCGTAGATGCCGGACACGGCAATCCGCGCGACGACCGGCGGCGCATTGGCGTCCCGTGCCGCCAGCACAGCGTCGGCGGCATCGAGGCTGAAGGCGTAGCGCCCGTGCCCGACCGGCCCCGACGGACGGATCGAGCCGGTGACGATGCCGCGCGTCTGACCGAAGAACAGCGACGACGGTTCGACGTTGATGACCCCGCCCGCGACATCCCAGTTGAGCTTGATCGTCGCCTCGTCGAGCAGGACGCTCGCATCCTCGCCGCCGGTGGTGAAGACACCGGCGCCGACGTCGAGCCGCAGCGAGGCCGCCTCGAGCGAGCCGTCTCCGGAAAAGTCGACCGTCGCGCGGCCGTAGAGCGGGATATCCGCGGAAGTCGCGCTGTCGCCGCCGAATTGCGGAAAGAAATCGGCGAGCGTCAGTTGCGAGAAAACGCCCGAGATCTCATGGGCGCCGGTCTCCAGGTCTTCCGTCCGCTCCAGCGTCGCGGTCCAGCGGCCGGCATAGCCGGAGGTGGCGAGCGATGCGACCAGGCTCCGCTTCGCGGCATCGGCCGTCATGTCGAAGTCGGTTTCGCCGAAATGCCGTTCCCGCTGATCGACGGCGTCCCAGATGTTGATCGTGCCGCCGATCAGCGACAGCGTCCGGAAGTCGGAATTCACGGCAAGGTCGAGGGGCGCCTCGAGGCCCTGGTCGAGGATTCGCAATACCGAGGCGATTTCGGGAAAGCCGCCGTCGGGCCCGGCCTGCGCCGCGGGCGCGTGAGGGGTCGCGGCCGACTCCGCAGGCGGCTGGGCGGTCGACTGCGTCCCGAGATAGGCCGGTCCCGTCTCCGGCCGCACCAGCGCGAATTCCGCCGACCGAAGCTCGACGGCCGTCACCGTCACCCGGAAGCCGAACAGCGCCAGCGGATCGATGGCGAGGCGCGTGCTCGGGATCCGCGCCACCGTAGCGCCCGTATCGTCGACGACATTGGTATTGTCGATATCGGCGACAAGGCCGAGGACCGGATCGACATCGATCGTCGCCTTGTCGACTGACACGACATAGTCGTCGCCCAGCCGCTCCTGCAGCGCCCTGCGATAGCCGTCCCGCACGAAACCGAGTTCCGTGGGCCCCGACAGGATGACCGCCATGACCGCGGCGACAACGAACAGCACCAATCCACCCGCCACGGCGGCGGCGATCAGCCCGATCCGGGCGCCGCGCGGGAGCCGCCGCCGCCCGTCGGCCTGCTCTTCATCGTCGGCCCAGTAGGTCTCGGTCCGGTCCGGCTGTCGTCTCAGGCGCATCGGCGGGCGTTTCGCGGCGGTTCGGCGGCTGCCCGGCGATCGGGCGCGGCGTCCGCAGGCTGTCCTGTTGGCCCCTGGCTGGTTCGGTCAGGTGTCACGTCGTGGCTCATCGTCGC
Organism: Bauldia sp.; assembly: GCA_020442095.1. The sequence goes on along the minus strand of JAGRKY010000016.1, from coordinate 89 downwards.
CACCCGGCAATCGGGCCTTGCGCCGATCGCGGACAGGGGCCCATCCTCAAGCCACCCAAACGCGACCAAAGGAAGGCACCATGGCTGTA
>JAGRKY010000186.1 GCA_020442095.1 Bauldia sp. | reverse complement strand
GTTCATGGTGGACTTGTCGTTCATCTCGCAGGGGCGATCCGGATTGACGCAGACCTCCGCGGTCGAGAGGGCCGAGAAGAGGTCGTCGTCGGAGCACCTGCCGGTGAAGGTGACATAGTCGGCCAGTCCGCGCTCGTCGGCGCTGGCGGTGATCTCGGCGAGCGCCGGGCCATCGCCGCAGACGACGAACTGGATGTCGGTACGGCCGAGGCGACGGACGACATGCTCGATGGAATCGAGCAGGAGGTCGAGCCCCTCCTGATGGCCGATGACGCCGACATAGCCGACGAGGAAGCGGCGGCCCTTCTTCCAGCGCGCGTCGTCCGGCGGCACCGTCCTGACGCGCTTGAGGTTCGGCCCGGAGCGGACGACATGGACCTTGTCCGGCGCCATGCCGCCGCGCTCGATGGCGATCCGCCGGTAGCTCTCGTTGGTGGCGATCGAGCGGTCGGCGGTGCGGAAGGACAGGCGCTCCAGCCAGACCATCAGCTTCCAGAAGAAGTCGCGCCGGCCGAACTTGGCCTCGTAGAGCTCCGGGTTGATGTCGTGCTGGTCGAAGACGAAGCGCTTGCCGAAGAGCTTGTAGAAGCCGCCGATCAGGAAGATCGTGTCGGGCGGGTTGCAGGCCTGGACGACGTCGAAGCCGCGCTGCCAGAGGACCTTCAGCGACAGGATGAATTCGAAGAAGAGGGCGGTGGCATATTCGAGGGCGTAGCCGATCGCGCCGTTGGCCTCGATCGGCAGCGGATGACGGTAGATGTGGATGCCGTCGATCACCTCGTAGCTGGCGGTGGCGTCCTTGCGCTTCGGGCAGATGACGGAGACGTCGTAGCCGGCGGCGCGAAGGGTGGTCGCTTCCGACCAGACCCGCCGGTCGAAGGGGACCGGCAGGTTCTCGACGATAATCAGGATGCGGCCGGCGCCGCTACCACGCGATGCCATCATAATCCTGTTGCATGGCCTTCGCGGTCGGGAGGCGGGCCATGTCCAGCAGGATCTGACCGGGCTTCATGGCAGCGGTGACGTCGTCATATTCCGGGGCGCGGTTGGTCGCGACGATGATCTGGGAATGGGCGATGATCTCCTGGATGCTCGGGACGATCAGCTCCGCGACATGCGGGATAGCATTCATCAGATAGGCGCGATTGGCGCCGACCAGCCGCGCGAGCGAGACGTTGCGATCGAAGACGCGGATGTCGCAGCCCTTGCCGATCAGGCGCTCGACGAGCTCGAGATAGGGGCTTTCGCGAAGGTCGTCGGTGCCCGCCTTGAAGGAGAAGCCGAGGAAGCCGATCTTTTTCTTGTGATGGGCGAGGACCCAGTCGAGCGCCCTTTCGACCTGCAGCTTGTTGGACGGCATCAGCGAGCGCAGGAGCGGCGCCTCGACGCTGTTCTCCGCGGCGAAGGCGTTGATCGCCCGGACGTCCTTGGGCAGGCAGGAGCCGCCAAAGGCGAAGCCGGGCAGGAGATAGGCCGGCGAGATGTTGAGCTTGCGGTCGGCGAAGAAGATGTTCATCAGCTCATGGCTGTCGACGCCGGCGGCCTTGCCGATGTTGCCGATCTCGTTGCCGAAGGCGACCTTGACCGCGTGCCAGGCATTGTCGGTGTATTTCACCAGCTCGGCGATCCGTGGCGCGGTGACGAAGCGCTCGCCCGGCAGGCCGTGATAGAGCTCGAGCAGGCGGTCGCGGGTGGTGTCGTCGACGGCGCCGATCACCGTCTTGGCGGGATCGTTGAAGTCCGCGACGGCCGTGCCTTCCCGCATGAATTCCGGGTTGGAGGCGGCGCCGAAACCGACGCCGTGCTTCTTGCCCGAGCTGGCTTCGATCGCAGGAATGACGAGATCCTCCAGCGTGCCCGGCAGGGTCGTCGAGCGGATCACGACGGAGTGGTAGGTGTCCTTCTGCGCGATGGCGGCACCGATGCTCGCCGCGACTTCGCGGATCGCCGTGAGGTCGAGCGAGCCGTTCGGCCGCGACGGGGTGCCGACGCAGATGAGGGAGATGTCGGACCCGGCGATCGCTTCCTCGGTCGAGGTCGTCGCCCGGAGGCGTCCGGCCGCGACGTTGTCGGCGACCAGGACGTCGATGTCCTTCTCGATGATCGGCGTCTTGCCGTCGGAGACCAGGGAGACCTTGGTCTCGTTGAGATCGCAGCCAATGACCTGGTTGCCGCGCTGCGCGAGCGCAGCGGAACAGACCGTGCCGACATAGCCCAGTCCGAAAACGGAGATTCTCATCTGATGCCTCATCTGCTGCCGCCGCGGATCGCGAACAGGGTGCCCGCAATCAGTAAAACTTGAAGCATTTCTTAATATTCAGTCTTGGCTTTGTCTTTCGTTTTCAGGAAATAGAGTAAATGTCATTTGTGTAAAACTGTATATATTAAGCTTAACGCAAATTTCCGCGCGGAAATCATCTTTCCGGGGGGCAAACGACGCTTCCGCCGGCGATTGCGGGTGGCTCACTGGCCGACGGGTGGCTGCGTCGCTCCGGGAGGCAGACCCAGCGCTTCGAGCGTCACGGGATCGATATCCGTCGTGTCGTCATTGGCGACGATGGCCATGCCGCCATAGCCCCATGCCTGCCAGACCGCCCATGGAAAGCCGTGCGCCTCCGCTTCCTCGCGGATGTCCCTCAGCCAGTTGCCGCGCGAGACCGGGTCGGCGCCGTGGTAGCGGCCATAGGTACGCATCACCCCGAACTCGCCCATGAGGATGCGGGACGGGGCGATGCCGTATTTCCCGGCCCATGCCGTGACGGCGTCGAAGTCGGTCGCGATGCGGCTCCGGTCGTAGTCTCCCGCGACATAGGCGTCGACCGTCTTCGCCGCTTCGGCGAGCATCGCCTGTTGCTCCCCGGGCCCGAGAGAGGAGTCGGCGCGGACATTGTCCTCGACCGTCGCCATGACTTCCTCGGCGTCGACGTTGGAGGAGGGATAGGGAAGGGACGTGATGTAGCCCCGCACCGGCAGCGCCGGGCTCATGAAGCCCTGGTGGGTGAATGTGTGGGGCCGGTAATAGTGGAAGGTGAAGAGGACGTTGCTATCGAACGGCCTCGGGTCGAGCTCGACGAGCCCGTCATATTCGCCGCTCCGCGCGCCCGAAATGACGAGCGCCAGACCGGGCGAGGCGGCCCGCACTTCCGCGTATATCAGCTCCACCGTCTGTTGCCAGATACGCCGCGTCAGCGGGTCGTAGCCGATCGGCGGTTCGTTCATGAATTCCAGCGCGACATCGGCTTTCATCGGATCGAGCAGGCCGGCGGTCCGGCGCATGAGCGCGACATAGTCGTTGAACAGAGAGCCGCCCGGCAGCCGGAGAATGCTTTCGCCCGTGTAGGCCGGAACCTGATGATTGGGATGGAAGTCGACGATCACCGCGAATCCATGCGCGATGAATTGCCGGACCTCCCCGACAAGGATGGCGTCCAGTTCGTCGCGATGCGCGCCTGTGAACTGGAGGAACGGTCCGGGGTCGACGGTCAGGCGGATGAAGTCGAAACCGGCGTTGCCGAGGCTGTCGAGCAGTCCGTCCGGTATCCGATGCCAGTCCTTCGCGTAGGGGGGCCAGGCGTAGTGCGCGGGATCCCCAGGCACGAGATCCGCCCAGTTCATCATGTTGTGTATCGAGACGCCGCGATGGAATGCCGGGGCCGCGAGAAGCGGCGTCACCAGCGACGTTGCGATGGCGATGGCGAGAAGGATCCTCCGTGCGTAACCGATCACTGGCGCACCCTTCCCGGTTGCCTGCCGCGCGATGGCCGTCGGAAGGCGAGGACGAGAACGATCAACGACAGGACGGTGGGGCTCTTGCTCGACAGCGTGTTGTTGCTGAGGGCGACGACCACGAAGATCAGGGTGGCAATGACGACGGCAGGACCGGCGTTTCGCACCAGAGCCCGGGTCAGGGTGGCAAGGACCGCCACGAAAAAGACGGTCGCAACCAGACCGAACTGGAAGATGAAGATGATGAGCGAACTCTCGATATATTCGAGGTCAAGCTGGTCGTTGACGATGCGGTCGACCTTGTCGATGTCGGTGCCGAAAAGGATGTCGTGCCAGGAAAAGAAGTGGAAGACCTGGTAGATATCGACTCGCGCGAGCGAGCTCGCGTCAACCAGGCCACCCTGGAAGCGCCCCAGGAACCCGAAGCTGAAGAGGCCGAGGATCACGACCGGCAGCATCAGCGCACCGACGACGAAGGCGAGCGACCGGAGACGGAGACGAATCGGCCGCGGCTGACTCGGCCAGCTCTGCAAGGCGATGATCAGGGCGATGGCCGCGGCCGCCCCCAGCGTCGCGATGCGCGCGCCTGCAGCCGCCGTGCCCACGGCGAATATCAGAGTGACACCGATCTTCCAGGCGGTGGGCCACCGGGTCGCCGCGACGAAGCCGATCGCCGTGGCACTGAGCAATCCGAGTGCGAGGGGATGCGGCGACAGCCCGGTCGGACGGAAGGTCGATTCCGCATAGGGATAGGGCAGGAGCCGAAAATGCATGACGGCCTCGACCACGCCCAGCATCGCGCTGGCGAGCAGTATGACGAGGACGACGTCGCCGAGGAGCATCCGCCAATGCGGTGGAAAGGCCAGGATCGCAATGCCGGTGACCGCGGCGACCAGATAGGTGTCGACGAGATACCCGGCCGCCGTGGCGTGGCCGTTGGCGACCATCCAGAAGAGCAGGGCGACGATGGCGCCGAGGAGGACGAACAGGGCCCGTGCGATGCGGGCCTCGTCCGCAGTCAACCCGATCCTGAAGCTCAGAACGACACCGGCCCCCGACGCGAGCAGCAGGTAGCTGGCGGGGTGGATCTTGCCCAATTGCGATCCGCCGGACGACGTGTAGTTGATGAACAGGTCGAGGACGTTGTTGTTCAGCAGAAGCCGACCGATCAGGCCGAAGGCGATGCCCCAGAAGAGGAGCTGCCGCCACAATTCCTCGGCGGGTTTGTCGATCGTCGTATTTGAGGTGATGTCGGTCATAGGATGTCACCGCGATCGTCGTGCCGACTTAACGAAGTATTCAAGCGCGCGTGGTCTTGTCCGCCTTGCGAATGGCTTGCGGCCGTCCCGAGAGCCAGTCCCGATGAATGCGGTGATGGCTTTTTGTACGGCGGCTGGTTCGCCGGTTGGTGGTTGCCATGGATGCGCGTCCGCGAAACTACCTCATTTATGTTTCGTCGCTGGGACCCGGTGGAGCCGAGCGGGTCGCAGAAGTCCTGGCGTCCGGAATGGTCCGGACCGGCGCAAGGGTCACGCTCGTCACCGACACCGCGGAAACCGAGCGGAGCGAATTCGTCTCCGAGGAGATCGTCCGCGTCTCCCTCGGCGAAGGGAAGATAGGCTCGATCCTGAGGCTGGCTCAGATCCTGCGGCGGGACACGCCGGACGTGGTCCTGGCGGTCAGCGCATCGGCCAACCTGAAGCTGGTTCTTGCCGGCATCCTTTCCGGCAATCGCGTCCCGCTGCTGCTGTCCTATCACGGCCGCTCCGAGATCACCCGCGGCGTCCTCGGTCACCTGGCATACCGCCTTGCGCCGTGGCTCGCCCGCCGGGCCGCCCTGACCATAGCGGTGTCCCAGAACCTCGCCCGACATCTGACCAACGACTGGGGCGCGGCGCCCGACCGGGTCGCCGTGATCTACAATCCGGTCGCGACCGGCCCGCTCCAGCCCGCCCGAACCGAAGCCGAGATTCTTGCGCGCGAGCCGATCGTGCTCGCGGTTGGCCGTCTCGTGCCCGAAAAGGATTTCGCCACGGCGATCACCGCGATCGCGCAGCTCGATCGGCCGGACATTCGCCTCGTGATCCTCGGCGAAGGTCCCGAGCGGCCAGCCCTTCTGGCGCTCGCCGAGAGGCTGGGCGTCGCGGATCGGGTGGAACTGCCCGGCTATGACTCGCCCTGGAAATGGTACGAGAAGGCGCGCTGCTCCGTTCTCACCTCGAGGAGCGAGGCTTTCGGCAACGTGGTGGTGGAGGCGCTGGCGGCAGGCCTTCCGGTCGTCGTCACCAGATGCGGCGGTCCGGAGGAAATTGTCGACGATCCGCGCTATGGGACGCTGATCCCTACGGGCGACGCGACGGCGCTCGCCACCGCGATCGCGGCGTTCGTCGACCGGCCGGGAGACCCGGGGCCGCGCATCGCGCGGGCGCTCGATTTCCGTCCTGATGTGATCGTCGACCATTATCGAGCCCTGTTCGAAGAGATCGCCGGGGATGCGGATTCGGGGTCGAGGACCGGCGACGCGGGTTCCGGCCGCCTGAATGGTGCCCATGGGGTGCGCAGCAGGCGGGTGATCGAGAAACCGAAACAGGCCAGCACGACGTAATAGGCGACGACGAATCCGGCTGTCCCGGCGGCAATCGTCGCGACCGGGCCCCAGGGATCGGCGAGCGCAATCGCCGCGACGGCGACGCCGGTCGCCACGGAAGCCGCCAGGGCAATTCGCGCCAGTTCGTGGATCGGCAGCGGGAACCTGAAGATCCTGGTGGTGATCGCGACGGTCAGGGCGAGGGCCAGCAATCCGCTCGTCATGTAGGAAATGGCGGCCCCGGGAAGCCCGTAATTGTCGATCAGGACGAAGCTGAGGCCGAGGCCGATGACGGCGGCGGGCAGCATCGTGGCGAGCTGGAGCCAGTATTGCTTGCGCATGTGGAACGCGTTCTCGAACACGAATTTCTTGATCGCGAGCGCGAAGGCGCCGGCGGCCATCCAGGGCATGATCGGAGCGAGTTGCGCATGATAGTCGGGCGGAAACAGGACTTCGCTCACCGGGCCGGCGAGAAGGGTCAGCCCGATAAGCATGGCCAGGCCGAGCAGCACGGACGTGGCGAAGATGCCGCGCTGCATCTCGGGCGCCGAGACGCCTTCCGTGCTCTGGTCGTGGGCGCGCACCAGCAGCGGGAAGGTGTAGGTGTTCAGGGCGCCCATCATGATGTCCATCGGCTGGCGGGTGATGGAGAACGCGGTCGCATAGATGCCCACCGCACCGGCGCCGAGGAAATGCGCGACAATGTACCGGTCCCACCAGCCGATGGTCATGAAGAGGAACGCCGCGGCGATCAGCGGCAGAGCGAAGACGATCGCCGTGCGATAGCCGGCCGTGGGGAAGCGCGGCCAGCCGACCTTGTGGAATGTCGTTGTCAGGCCGACGGCCGCGAAAATGGCGGTCGACGCGGAAAGGGCGATCGAGGCGGGAAAGAATGACGCGCTGTCGAGCGTCGCGGCGAGTGTTGTCGCGGCGAGCGCTATCACCGACCGGGAAGTCTCGATGATCGCGAAGGAATGGTGGGCGCCGATCACCTGCTGGAGCGTCAGGGTGAGCCGGAGCGCGGCGAAGGCGACGATATAGAGCGCCATTGCCAGGAAGAGCAGCGGCCAGCGCTGCGGTTCGAGAACGACCGCTATCGGCAATGCCACGGCGGCGCCGAGCAGGGACGAACAGAGCGCCAGGGCGGTCGACCGGCCGAGGCGGCGGCGCTGCAGGGGGCGCGTGCTGCCGGCTTCGGTCCGCAGCAGGAAGATCCTGATCCAGCTGCTGAGACCGACATCGAGGATCTCGCCGGTCGTGATGACGAGCACGAACAGGCCGAATTCGTGCATCGGCAAGAGCCGCGTCAGGATCAGCAGCAGGAACAGCATCACCAGGCGCGGCGCTGCGTTCGCCACGGAATAGAACAGGTACGCCCAACGGCTTCCCTGCGCCGTGTCGTGAGAATCCCGTTGGCCGGACATGTGTGGTTTCAATTCCTGCCAGGTGATGGAGTCGGTGTGGTCGAGACGCCCGGCCCGGACAAACAGGCGCCGCATTCGGGCGGATACTGGAGGTTCCTGTCCCCGCGCGCGACCGGTTCTTCGGCTTAACGATAAATTTTAATCTTAATTTCAGATCCCAATTCTTGCCTCGTTCTTTGCGCGTATTCTGATCCGCGGATCGCACCCGAACTTCGTGTTCCCGGCGCGGTCGACAGGACGACCGGGTGCGCTCCGACCGTGTCTTTTGCCGACATGGTCGATCGAGCGCACCGAGTCGAAACAGGATGCGAGCTGCGAACGACATGGAAATTGCGCGCGCCAATCTACGTTCCGATCCGATTTCATGGGCGGCGATGGAACGGCCAATGCCGTCCGAACCGGCGGCCGTCATCGACCTCGGCGGTATCGGCAAGTTCCTGAGGCGACATGTCATTCTGATCGTGTGCAGCGGCTTGCTTGCCGCGGCCGTGGCGGTGGCGATCTATTCCTTCCTGCCCGTGCGCTATCAGGCGAGGACGGACCTTCTGCTCGATCCGAAGGGGCTCAACGTTCTCCAGAACGACCTGACCTCCAGCGGTCCGCAGACCTACGAGCTGGCCGTGGCTCTGGCACAGAGCCAGCTTCGCGTGATCACCTCCAGCACGATCCTGTCGCGTGTCGTCGACCAGGAGAATCTCGCCGCCGATCCGGAGTTCACCGAGCCTCAGCAGAATTTCCTGACCGGGCTTCTGCATTTCTCGGCAAGTCCCGCCAAGGAGGCGCTGGCGCCGGCCGAAGCCGCGTTGATGACGCTGCGCGATCGAGTCGAGGCGGACCTGCCCGACAAGACGTTCGTCATGGAGCTCGGCGTCGCCACCGAAAGCCCGGAGAAATCCGCTCGTATCGCCAACGCCATCGCCGAGGCCTATGTCTCGGATCAGGGGAGCTCGCGCGCGGAGCTTGCCCACCGGTCAAGCGCGTCGCTGGTCGCGACGCTCGACGGATTGCGTGCGAGGATGGAGGCGAGCGCCGACCGCGTCGAGCAATATCGTTCCGCGCATAATCTCGTCGATGCCGGCGGACGCTCGGTGGTCGAGCAGCAGTTGATCGAGGCGAACAGCCAGCTTGCCGCAGCCCGGGTGAGGCAGGCCGAAGCCGCCACCCGCTACGCCGATATCCAGAGCTACCGCGCGGGCGGAAAGAATCTCAGCGCCTTTCCCGAGACGCTCCAGTCGCCGGTCATCGCCGCGCTGCGCGTCCAATATGCCGACCTGAAGCGCATCCAGGCGGAGCGGACGTCCCAGCTCGGTGCGAATCATCCGTCCACCTCGGCGATCACCGGCCAGCTCGCGTCGCTGGAGGGGCTCATCGAAGACGAGGTGAAGCGCATCGAGGAGACGGCCAAGACGGATCTGGATCGCGCCGCGACGAATCTCGCCAAGGCCGAAGAAACGGTCAACGAGATGAAGCAGGCGACGCTCGAATCGAACCAGACCTCGATTCAGCTCGACGCGCTCCAGCGCGAAGCGGATGCCGACAGGGCGGTCTACGAGACGTTCCTGACCCGCTCGCGCGAACTGGCGGAACAGCAGGACGTCAACACGGACAATACCCGCATCCTGTCGCCGGCGACTCCGCCGCTCGATCCGATGGGACCAGGCAGGAAGATCGTGGCCGTGGGCGGCTTCGTTTTCGGGATCCTGCTTGCGCTGGCGATCGGGTTGGTCATCGACCTCGTCATGCTGAGCCGGCGTAAGCCCCCCAAGGTCGAAGACCGCGACGACATCCTCCCGCTGGCGGCGGAGTAACGGGACCGCTCAGTCCACCTTTACCGGGTCGGCGGCATTGTCTCTCGTCCGGCGAACGGGGTTCTCATCCCGCGTCGGCCGGTCGGCCAGCACGTCTTCATAGAGCCGGAGCATGCGGCTGGCATAGGCCCGGATCTCGAAACGCTTGAGGTATTCGTCGCGGGCCGCTCGGGAGAGCCTTTCCCGCAGGCCCCGGTCGGCGACGACCCGGGCAATGGCCGCCGACAGCGCATCGACATCGCGGGGCGGCACCAGGATTCCGGTGGCCTCATCGTCGATCACCTCGGGAATCGCGCCAACCGGTGTCGTGACGATCGCGAGGGCATAGGCCATCCCCTCGAGAACCGACATTGGCAGTCCCTCGTGGTGCGAGGGCAGCACCAGGACGTCGTGCGAGAGCAGGAGCTCGTGGACGGCGGTGGGACCGACCCATCCCGGGAAGATGACCCGTTCGGCGATTCCGAGCTCCGCGGATTGGGTCCGATAGGCCGCGATGTCGCCGCCGCCGGCTATTGTCGCCACCCATGGCAGCGATGCGACTCCGGCATCGCCGAGCGCCGCCACCAGCTCGGGAACGCCTTTGCCGGGAACGAGGCGGCCGAGGAAGAGGATACGGCAGGCGGTGTCGGGATCGTTGGCGCGATCGATGCGATCCGGTCCGGGAACGGCGTTGTACATCACCGCAATGCGGTCGGACTCGACGCCGACCTCGTCATGGAGGAAGTGCTGCCAGTGGTTCCCGAGGACGATCACGCGGCGGGCGTGCGTCAGCATGCGTCGGGTGAAGGCGCGGTAGCGGCCGCGCAATTTGCCGAAGTACCGATCGTAGATGCCGCTGTGAATGTGGATGACATAGGGGACGCGCATCAACGACGCGGTAAAGGCGACGATCGCCTTCCGGGCGCTGCTGGCGTTGGAGGAAACATTGATGTGCAGGATATCCGCCCGCCCGGTGGAAAAGATCCAGACGATCTGTGTCAGGGCGCGCGCGAGATAGAACGGCGACCACAGCACGCTGCCGGTCCCTCGCGGATCGAGGACGCGAACCTCCGGGGCATCGTCCTGCTGCTGCCAGGTATCGATGAGATACCCCATGGCGCGGCTGACGCCACCTTCAAAGCGCCGGCCGCCGCCGGCGACGATGACAACCCGGATCTTCCGTGCTTTCGGCAAACGTCCTCTCCGGTTCACCAGCACCCGTGACTCAAGGGATCGCCGCGGGTGGCCGCGCATCCGCCATGGGCGGGGACCGACCCTAGACGGGCGGGCCTAAATTTTGGTTATCCGGACCGCCGAAAATGAGCAGGTTTCCCGCGAATTCGCGAGGGCATGGGCCTGGTCGCGGTGGCGCCTCCGGTCAGCGAGCGGCCCGGAAGCCGGGACGCGTCAGTTCATGGCGGCAAGTGCGGCGACGATGGCGCAGGCGGGGGTCTCCGGCGGTATCATGCCCGGGCCAATCAACGCGCGGGGAGACAAGGGCCATCGCGAGACGTTGTCGTCGATACCGTCGATGGTCTCGAGCCGGCCCACCCGATTGAGCGTGTGAATGAGCGGATGGGGCCAATGCGACGACGTGACGATCGGCGTCGGAAGCGTCATCGCTACCGATGTCTTGTCGAGCCGGGTGATCTCCGACAGGCCCAGTCCGCCACCATAGCATTTCGTGCCGTCCTGGACGGGCAGGAAGATCCTGCCGTCGATGCGGACGAAGCCGCCGCCGGGGCGCGCCGCCCGGCGATCGATGACGACCGGGTTCATCGGATGGGGATGCCAGGGCCCTTCGAGGCGATCGGCGTGGAAGATCACCATCGTGTCCGACGAGCTGCCGCCGTTGTCGCGCTGGCTCGCGAAGAGCCAGAGCCGGCCGTCATGGTCGAGCAGCGTCGCGTCGAACAGGTCCTGATCGCCGACCAGAACGCAATGCCGCGCCCAGCGATGCGGGAAGTCCTCGGCCTTGTAGAGCAGCAGGCTATGAGCCGCACCGCCCTCCGGGATCATCCAGATCGCGCCGTCGCGGGCGAAGACGTTGGGATAGGACAGATGGAAGGGTTCCTCGAGCGCGCGCGAGACATCGACCACCTGTCCATCGGCATCGATTTCCGCGACCGAGATGACGCCCTTGCCTGTGGCATAGGGCAGCTCCTCCAGGAAAATGAAATTCCGGCCCTGCCACTCGAACGGGAACGGGTCGGCGAAGAACCGCTGCCCGTCGTCCGGCAGGGTCGTCCAGGCGGGGCCGTCGAGCGAGAGCGACTGCGCGACGCCGGGACCCTCGACGAACCGGTATCCGACCCGCCAGTGGTGGCCGCGGTAGCGCAATCTCCGGACGGCGCGACCGGCGAGCCGCGGCAGCGCCGAGCCGAGATAGGATCCTGCAATAGCGAAGCCGGTTGCCGGTTGCCTCTCAGTGGTCGAGGCCGGTTCGCAAGGCGTGGCGATTTCGCTTTTGGCGAAGAAGCGATCCACCGAACACAGGACCGCGGTGATTGTTCGGGCCAGGACATCCTGCATGCCGCGCGACACCAGCACACGGCTGTCGACCATCGGCGCCGCGTGGCTGACCGCCTTTCCGTCGATGCTGATCGACAGCTGGGGCAATCCGCCGGTGGCGAGGACCTGCGCCGCCGTCGCGAAACACGGGCTTCCATCGAAGGTGATGCGGAGGGTCGGGGCGCCGCGATCCGCCGTCGATCCGGTGAGGTCGATGGCGAGATCGGGTGGTGCCGACGGCGAGTCCGCGGCGGTGTCCAGCGGCGCGATGCCGACCGAGGCGGCCAGGGATTCGCCCCTGCTACGCAGCAGATGCGCCTCGAATGTGAGGATAAGGTCGAGCGCCAGATGGTGGGACCGTGCGTTTTCGTCCCGTGTCACCGACACGGTGTGGCCGGCTTTCTTCAACCGCTCGGCGACGGTGACCTGCCATCGGCGGGCCGGGCCGGACGGAAGGATGACGTGAATGCGCCCCAAACGATATCCTCCTCAGCGGTCGCGATGACGATCCATCGGCGACGGACATCTTTCCCGGGCACTTCGCCTTTCCGGCCCCCCAAGTTGCCGCAATCGCAGGGGGCCGCCGGAGGTTGGTGCCGGTATTCCGGAGGCCGTGTCCTACAGGCCGAGATAGCCGGACACGGTCCTCAGTGCCTTGAAGACGCCTCCGGGGTTCTGAATCCGGAACGTCTTCTTGATGTGGTCGTTGACCACCCAGGTCGCCGTCGTCCCGGCCACGAAGCGCGTGCTCTCGCCGGCATGGAGGGTGAATTTCCTGCCCATGTAGTCGATCTCGGCCGAACCCTCGAGGACATAGATGTCCTCGTCGACGGTGTAGTGCCATACGAAGCTGCCGGGCCCGGTGCACTCCCAGATGCCGCTCGACGTCGCCCAGAAGGATGACTCCTCGAAGACCGCGTTCCTGAACTGGGGATCGCCCGAGATGATCCAGGACGGATCGATGGGAGACGGCTGGAGCTCGTGCGCCTGCGCGACGCCGACGCCTTGCTTGTAGTCGAGGACCGCCGGTGCCTTCAGCGCGAGGGCGACGGCGCCGACGACGGCGAGGGTGGCCGCGACGGTGACGATCGTCCGGCCGATCGAGCGCGGCTTGCGATCCGATCCGGCCGCCGTATATGCACCGGGAATCGCCGTTCCCGGCATTGCGGGACTGTGCCTGTAGTCGGCCATCAGGATACCTCTTCCGGTTCGCGCAAGCGGGTGACGAGAGCGTGGATGGTCTCGATGGAACGGAAGTTCTCCGGGGTGATGTCGAAGGGCGGAATGGTGATGTCGAACTCCGCTTCCACCGCCAGCATCAGGTTGACCATGTCCACCGACGTGAGGCCGATTTCGACGAGATCCCAGTCAGTTGGCACGGCGGGGAGGGCGCTCGCGCCGTCGGAGCGGTTCCTGGAAAGGATATCCTCGACCAGGGTGACGATCCTGGTCTGCGGGGCCGATATGCCGGACTCGATCGGTTGCATGAGACGCGCATCCTGCAAGTGGTTCTTCTTGAGTCCGCATCATTTTCCGACGACGTTAGACTGTCAATTTAGAATCAATTGTTAGGACGTCTGCGAGAAATTAACCTTACCCCTTAATATTAAGACGATAAACGGTCAGGTTTTAAGTAAATTATCGAACAGCTTTCTTGAATTACCCCTTTGTTTGTTGAACCTTCTGGCAGCGGCACAGGCTTCCCTCCACGTCCCTGCGATGGGGCAGGGAAGCGACTGGCGCGTCGTGTCACCGGCAAGGAGACAAGCAAATCATGACCGCGCTCGAAACGATCGAAATTCCGACTCACCCGACCCGACCGGGAGTAAATGGGGCAACGCTTGTCCCGGTCGAGCACGGGGCAGACCTCAAGAGCAGGGTCGACGCCGTCGCGGCGATCGCCCGCAAACATGCAGCCGACGTCGACAGCGCCGGACGCTTCCCCAAGGAAGCGATCGAGGCGGCGAAGGCGGAACGGCTGCTCGGCGTCATGGTGCCGGTGGAATTCGGCGGCGACGGGGCGAGCGTCTCCGAGGTCGTCGACATCTGCTACCGTCTCGGCCAGACCTGCGCTTCCGCCGCGATGATCTACGCGATGCACCAGACCAAGGTCGCCTGCATCGTCCGTCACGGCGCGGCCGATCCCTGGCATCGCGAACTCCTCCGGCGTATCGCTTCCGAGCAACTGCTCCTCGCTTCGTCGACGACGGAAGGCAAGGGCGGCGGCAATGTGCGTTCGAGCGACGCGGCGATCGTTCCCGACGGTGACGCGATCAGCCTGGAGCGCGCCGCCACGGTCATCTCCTACGGCGCCTATGCCGACGGTGTCGTCACCACCGCCCGGCGGTCGGTCGATGCGGAGGCTTCGGACCAGGTGCTCGTCGCCTTCCTCAAGGAGGACTACACCCTCGAGCCGACGGTCTCCTGGGACACGCTCGGCATGCGCGGCACCTGCAGCACCGGCTTCGCCCTCAAGGCGAAGGGACTGGCAAGCCAGATCCTGCCGCTCGGCTACGACAAGATTCACGTCCAGACGATGACGCCCGTGGCGCACCTCGCCTGGGCCGGCGTGTGGACCGGCATCGCCGCCGCGGCGGTGGAACGGGCACGCCTGTTCGTTCGCAACGCCGCCCGCCATTCCAAGGGTCAGCTGCCGCCGGCCGCCGCCCGCGTCACCGAGGCGAGCGCCTCGCTGCTCAAGCTGCAGAGCCTGATGGAATCGGGATTGCGCCGCTTCGAGCAGGCGTCCGACGACGAAAGGATGCTGGGCTCGGTCGAGTTCCAGACCGCGATCAACCTGGTCAAGGTCGACGCCTCCGAACTCGCCGTTTCGATCGTGATGACCGCGATGCGGGCCTGCGGCCTGGCCGGCTATCGCAACGACGGCGACTTCACCATCGGCCGGCACCTGCGCGACGTGATGTCGTCGCCGATCATGATCAACAACGACCGTATCCTGACCAATGTCGGGCCGTCGTCGCTGCTGGTCGCGATTCCCGAAACGCTTCAGAGCTGAACGGCAAGCGGAGCAAGAGACCCATGACCGTAGCGATCAGGACACCCGTTGCCGAGGCGCCGAGCAAGCCCGACGGCATCGCCGACAAGCTGTTCCGCCCGATGGGCGTCGACGGCGTCTATGCCCGGACCCACCTCTACGAGGACGTCGTCGAGCGCCTCGCGGCGTGGATCTCGTCGAAGCGGGAGCCCGGGACCGAGGTCCTCCGCTTTCCGCCGGTGATGAGCCGCAAGGATCTCGAGCGGCACGGCTATCTCAAGAGCTTCCCCAATCTCCTCGGCTGCGTCTGCGCGCTGCACGGGACGGAGAGCGAGATCCGCTCGGCGGCCGACAAGCACGAGCGCGGCGGCGACTGGACGGAGTCCCTGTCCGCGGCCGATCTCGTGCTCAGCCCGGCCGCTTGCTACCCGGTCTATCCGCTCGCCGCGGCCCGCGGGCCGGTGGCTCCCGGCGGACTGCTCTTCGACGTCGCGTCGGACTGCTTCCGGCACGAGCCGTCGAAGGACCTCGACCGGTTCCAGACCTTCCGGATGCGCGAATATGTCTGCATCGGCACCGAAGAGGAGGTGACGGCCTTCCGCGAGCGCTGGCTCGATCGGGCGGCGTCGCTTGCCGGCGAACTCGGACTTGCCTGCGACGTCAAGCCGGCCAGCGATCCCTTCTTCGGCCGGACCGGCCAGGTGATGGCGGTCAGCCAGCTCCAGCAGG
>JAGRKY010000015.1 GCA_020442095.1 Bauldia sp. | reverse complement strand
TGTCGTGTGAGCCTGTGATCAGCATAACAATTTGTCAACAAATCATTGACGTTTTCACGTCCGTATGATTTGCCTTTCGACAATCGGAAGCCTGCAGGGGGATGACGGCGATGAGCGGTAAGTGGGATTTCTGGATCGACCGCGGCGGCACGTTCACCGACGTCATCGCCCGGGATCCCGAGGGACGGCTCTCCTCCACCAAGCTCCTGTCCGAAGATCGCACCGAATACCGGGATTCCGCCATCAACGGCATCCGCAAGCTGATGGGGCTGACCAACGGCGAATGGATCAAGCCGGAACTGGTGGCGACCGTCAAAATGGGCACCACGGTCGCGACCAACGCGCTGCTCGAGAGGAAGGGCGACCGGGTCATCCTGCTGACCACTGCCGGTTTCAGGGACGCGCTCGAGATCGGCTATCAGGCCCGCAGCGACATTTTCGCGCGCCAGATCGTCAAGCCGGAACTCCTCTATGAGCGGGTCAGCGAGGTCGAGGAGCGCGTCCGCGCTGACGGCACCGTTGAGAAGCCGCTCGACCCGGTCGAGGTCCGGCGCCACCTCGAAACCGCCTGGGACGCCGGCATCCGTTCCGTCGCCGTGGTCTTCATGCACGCCTGGGCCTGGCCGGAACACGAGCGGCAGGTCGCGACGATCGCCCGGCGGATGGGTTTTCCGCAGGTCTCGGTGAGCCACGAGGTGTCGCCGCTCATCAAGCTGGTCGGCCGTGGCGATACCACCGTGGTCGATGCCTACCTGTCGCCCCTGCTCCGCCGCTACGTGCTCAAGGTTGCTCAGGAGCTGGACAGCCCGGCGACGACCCGCACCATCACCGAGCCCCTGCCGGTCCACGAAGATAATTCCCCCCGGCTGATGTTCATGCAGTCGTCCGGCGGCCTGACCGACGCCGGCCTATTCCAGGGCAAGGATGCCATTCTCTCCGGCCCCGCCGGCGGCGTGGTGGCGGCGGTCGAGACCGCGCGGCTTGCCGGCTTCGACAAGGTGATCGGCTTCGACATGGGCGGCACATCCACCGACGTCTCGCATTTCGACGGCGACTACGAACGCGCCTTCGAGACCGAGGTGGCCGGCGTGCGAATGCGCGCGCCGATGATGCGGATCAACACGGTCGCGGCCGGCGGCGGCTCGATCCTCAAATACGAGCAGGGCCGCTATCAGGTCGGCCCGCAGTCGGCCGGCGCGGCGCCGGGACCGGCCTGCTATCGCCGCGGCGGACCGCTCGCCGTGACCGACGCCAATCTGATGGTCGGCAAGCTCCTGCCGGAATTCTTTCCGCACATCTTCGGCGAACATCGCAACCAGCCCCTCGATGCCGGGATCGTGGTCGCGCGCTTCACCGCCCTCGCCAACGAGACCGGCGGCGGACAGGCGCCGGAAGAGGTTGCCGACGGCTTCCTCCGCATTGCCGTCGAGAACATGGCCAATGCGATCAAGACGATCTCGGTCCAGCGCGGCTACGACGTCACCGAATATGTCCTCAACTGTTTCGGCGGCGCCGGCGGGCAGCATGCCTGCCTCGTCGCCGATACGCTCGGCATCGGGACGGTCCTGATCCACCCCTTTTCCGGCGTCCTTTCCGCCTATGGGATGGGCCTCGCCGACATCCGCGCGACCCGCAACCGCGCGGTGATGAAGCCGATCGAGGATGCCGCGTCGCTGGCCGCGGTCGAGGCCGAGCTCGAGGCGGAGGCACTTCGCGAACTGGACGAACAGGGCGTCGCCAGTTCCGATATCGAGATCGTCGCGCGCGCCCATATCCGCTACCAGGGTACCGATACGACGCTGCCGGTGACCGTGCTCGAAACCGCCCTTCGCGATCCCTCCCGCCCGCCGCTGATGCCGACCTCCGGCATGGCGGCTGCCTTCGAAAAGGCGCACCTTTCCCAATACGGCTTCGCGTTCGAGGGCAAGGCGCTGGTGGTCGAATCCCTCGAGGTCGAGGCGATCGGCGGCGGCGCCGATATCGAGGAAACCGCTCTTCCGCTGTCGACCGATCAGGTCAAGCCCTCGCGCAGCACGCGCTTCTACTCCCACGGCGCGTGGCACGAGGCGGGCGTCTATCTCCGCGACGATCTCGCGCCGGGCAGCACCATTCCGGGTCCCGCGCTGATCATCGAGCCGCATCAGACGATCATCGTCGAGCCGGGCTGGCAGGCGACCATCACGGCGCGCAACCACATCGTCATGAACCGCACGGTGCCGCTGCCGAAGCGCCACGCCATCGGCACCGACGCCGACCCGGTGATGCTCGAGGTCTTCAACAACCTCTTCATGTCGATCGCCGAACAGATGGGCGTCACGCT
>JAGRKY010000185.1 GCA_020442095.1 Bauldia sp. | reverse complement strand
CGGCATCTCGCTGGAGACGCCGGGCTTCCTGCCGTCGGTCCATGGCTACCACCACGAATTCGCGCTGGTCCGCCAGAACCGCTGGCTCGACAACAGCAACGGCCTCTGCTTCTGCGACCACTGCCTGAAGGGCGCCAAGGCCGCCGGCATCAATGCCGAGGGTCTCAGGGCGCAGGTCGTCGCCGACGTCTCGTCCTATCTCGAAGGCGATTTCGACATGCCCGACGACATGGCCGAGGCCGTCTGGCTTGCCGATACCATCACCGACGGCGAGATGGGCGCCTTCCTCGCCTGGCGCTGCGACGTGGTCACCTCGCTGGTCGCGGAAATCCGGGAGGTGGTGCGCGACGATGCCAATGTCGCGATCATCCCCTCGGTGGCGCGTCCGAGCGGTGGCGCCTGGTACGAGGGCAGCGACCTCAAGGCGCTGACGGAAGCGGCCGGAATCCTCGAAGCCTGCTTCTACGAGGGCAGCGTCGACCGGGTGAAGGCCGACGCCTGGGACGTGAAACGACGCCTGCGCGGCGCCGGCACAGTGCGCGGAATCCTCAGGCCCGGCTTCCCGGACCTGCAGAGCGAAAGCGAGGTTGCCGGCGCGGTCAGCGGGCTTCGCGCCGCCGGCATCGAGGACATCTCTTTCTACAATTACGGACATCTCCGCCAGAGCAGCATCGACTGGATCGGTGCGGCGATGACGCAGGCCAGGAGCTGAGACATTGGACTTCACGGGTAAGGTTGTCGCGATCACGGGCGCGGCGGGTGGTATCGGCCAGGCGCTGTGCCGGCACATCGGCGGACAGGGCGCGGTTATCGCCGCGCTCGACAGGAGCGAGGCGGTCACCGACCTGATCCCGACGCTCGCCGGCGAGGGGATCAAGGCCGAGGGCTGGGTCGTCGACATCACCGACGCCGACGCCGTGGCGGCGACCTTCGCCGCCGTCGAGAAATCGCTCGGGCCGGTTGACGTGCTGGTCAACAATGCCGGCTCCTCGCTCAAGTCCAACCTCGAGCAGACGACGCCCGAGACCTGGAAGGCCGACGTCGATGGCAACCTCAACGGCACCTACTACTGCACCTATGCCGTGCTGCCCTCGATGAAGGCGCGGAAGGGCGGGGCGATCGTCAATATCGGTTCGGTCAACGGCCTCGCGACCTATGGCGACCCCGCCTACAGCGCCGGCAAGGCCGGCATGATCAGCATGACCAAGTCGCTGGCGATGGAATATGGCCGCTTCGGCATCCGCGCCAACATCGTCTGTCCCGGCACGGTCAGGACGCCGATCTGGGAGCATCGCGTGGCGCGGAACCCGGAGATCCTGGAACAGCTCGGCAAGTGGTATCCGCTCGGCCGGGTCGTCGATCCGATCGACATCGCGCGGGCCGTCGGCTTCCTGGCCTCGGACTCTGCGGCGGCGATCACCGGCGCGGTGCTGCCGGTCGATTGCGGACTGACCGCCGGCAATATCGTCATGACCCGCGAGCTGACGCTCGAGGAGTTCTAAGGGGGGAAGCGGACGTGGACAGGCTACGGATCGGGGTCATCGGGCTCGGGTGGTTCGGCGAGATCCACTGCGACGCGATCATCGGCATTCCCAATATCGAGCTCGCGGCGCTGTGCACGCGGACCGAAAGCCGTCTCGCCGAGATGGCGGCGAAGTTCGGCGTCGCCAAGACCTATACCGACTATCACGACATGCTGGCCGACCCGGAGATCGACGCGGTGTCGATCGTCACCATGTGGGACCAGCATACCGAGCCGACGATCGCGGCGCTTCAGGCCGGCAAGCACGTCTTCCTCGAAAAGCCGATGGCGAGCACGGTCGCGGATTGCGCCAAGATCATCGACGTGGCGCGGGGCGCGAAGGGCATCCTGCAGATCGGCCATATCTGCCGGTTCAATCCCCGCTACCGCGCCGCCAAGGAGGCGATCGCGGCGGGCCGGATCGGCAAGATCGTCTCGATGTCGTCGCGGCGGAACATCCCGGCCGCCTGGACGCCGACCATCCTCGAAAAGATCGGGCCGATCGTCGGCGATGCGATCCACGACACCGACCTTATGCTGTGGTTCACCGAGGACAAGGTGGTCAGCGCCTACGCGCAGACGGTCGACGTGCGCGGCCTGAAATATCCCGACATCGGCCAGACGATGTACCGCTTCGCCGGCGGCGCGACGGCGACGCTCGAGACGGTCTGGTGCATGCCGGAGAAGACGCCCTACGACATCGACGAGCGGATGAACATCGTCGGCACCGAGGGCTTCATCCAGATACAGGACACCTTCCCCAATCTCGGCATCGCCGACGCCGACAAGTTCGGCAGCCCGGACACGACCTACTGGCCGATGTTCGAGGGCGTGCGCGGCGGGGCGCTGCGCGAGGAATTCTCCTATTTCGCCAAATGCGCGCTGAAGGGGGAGAAGCCGGCGATCGGAACCCCGGAAGACGCGATGGCGGCGCTCGAGGCGACGCTGGCGGCGGAGGAATCGGCGCGGACCGGCACCGTCATCAAGATCGGGTAACCGCCCCCCAATCCAGGAGGAGAAGAAGAATGGAAAAACTACGGGTCCTGGTCGTCGGACTGGGCAGCATGGGGATGTCCCATGCGCTCGCCTATACGCGCATTCCCGACTACGAGGTGGTCGGCGTCTGCACGCGGCACATCGACAAGGTCGAATTGCCCGAGGCGCTTGCCGGCGCGAAGAAATTCTCGAAATTCGAGGAGGCGCTGGCCGAGCTGAAGCCGGACGTGGTGTCGGTCAACACGCTGCCCGACACCCATGCCGACTATGCGATCAAGGCGATGGAAGCCGGCGCCCATGTCTTCGTCGAGAAGCCGCTCGCCGATTCGGTCGCCAATGCCGAGAAGGTGGTCGAGACGGCGCGGCGCACCGGCAAGAAGCTGGTCGTCGGCTATATCCTCCGCCAGCACCCGTCATGGAACAAGTTCATCGAGATCGCGCGCGAGCTCGGCACGCCGCTGGTCTTCCGGATGAACCTGAACCAGCAGTCGAACGGCGAGACCTGGGAGTGGCACAAGCGGCTGATGGATTCATGGCCGCCGATCGTCGATTGCGGCGTCCATTATGTCGACGTCATGTGCCAGATGACCAAGGCCAAGCCGGTGCGCGTCCAGGCGATGGGCGTGCATCTCACCGACGAGGTGCCGGTCTATAACTACGGCGTCCTGCAGGTCGCCTTCGAAGACGGCTCGGTCGGCTGGTACGAGGCCGGCTGGGGACCGATGATGAGCGAGACCGCCTTCTTCGTGAAGGACGTGGTCGGCCCGAAGGGCTCGGTCTCGATCGTCATGGCCGAGACGGCCGGCGCGGTGAAGTCGGACGACATCAACGCCCATACCAAGACCAACCAGATCCTCTGGCATCACACCGACATGTCGAAGCCCGACGAGCGGATCGACATGACCGACGAGCCCGACCACGACGCGCTCTGCCAGCGCGAGCAGGAATACCTGCTCAAGGCGATCCGCGAGGATATCGATCTCGGCGACCACATGGACGACGCGGTCAAGAGCCTCAAGATCGTCGTCGCCGCCGACGAGTCAGTGAAGACCGGGCAGGTCGTTCACCTCTGATGCGCCGGCGGCGGGGGGCTGGCGGAAAAGGTCGGTCAGCTCACGATACGGACGCACATCGGCGTACCGATCGGGATGCTGCCGGCCTGCGTCAGACGCCCGGTCTCCGCGTCGCGGCGGAAGATCGCGACGTTGTCGCCATTCTGGTTGGCCGAGAAGAGCAGCTTTCCCGAGGGCGACATGCCGAGGTTGCGGGGGGTCGGCCCGCCGCAGGGGGTGAACGCGACCGCCGACAGCTTGCCGGTCTCCTGGTCGATGGCGGCAACCGCGATGCTGTCATGGCCGCGGTTGGAGCCGTAGAGGAAGCGACCGTCCGGCGAGATCTGGATGTCGGCGCAGTGGTTGTGGTCGCGGGCCTCGGCCGGAACCGCCGGCAGGGTGTCGATCAGCGCGAGCTCGCCGGTCGCCGGGTTTACGGACAGCGAGGCGAAGGTCGAGTCGAGCTCGTTCA
>JAGRKY010000184.1 GCA_020442095.1 Bauldia sp. | reverse complement strand
CGGTTGTGCATCCAGCCGGTGCGCCAGAGCTGGCGCATGCCGGCATCGACGATCGGATAGCCGGTGAGGCCCCTCTGCCAGGCGTGGAGCAGGGATTCGTCGGGCGCCGCCCATGGGAAGGCATCGAAATCCGCCGTGAGATTCGCGGTCGCGAGGTCCGGCTGCTCGTCGAGGACATGCCAGGCGAATTCCCGCCAGCCGAGCTCCGAGCGAAACTTCTCCGCCGAGTCGTCTCCGGCAAGCGCCTGCCAGATCTGCGCGGGGCTGATTTCGCCGAAACGGAGATGCGGCGACAGCCGCGAGGTAACGGAATCGGCGGGAAAATCGCGGCGCTCGGCGTAGTCGGCGACGCTTCCCGCGACGAATGCCCTCAGTCGCTCCCGCACGGCGCTCTCTCCCGGCTGCCACGCCTCGCGAAGCCCTCCCGCCCAGTCCGGTGCCGTCGGGAGAAGGTCGAGGTCTTCGATCGGGGCGCCGGCGATGTCGGGAGGCGGGGGAGGGATGGTCCGTGGCGCGGCGATTGCGGCGCGGATGCCATGCTCCATCCGGGCCGCGGCGCGCCAGAAGGCGGTGAAGACCCGGAAGCTCCTGTCCCCGGCGCTGCGGATGGTGCCCGGCTCGAACAGGTGGTTCGCCGCGAAAGTCCTCGTGTCGCAATTTTCCTTGCCGAGTGCTCTTTCGATATCGGCATCGAGGTCGCCGGCATGGCCGTAGCGCCGGTTCCAGAAGATCTCGCGCGCACCGGTCCGGCGAACGAGCTCCGGCACGATGTCGCGCGCCTTGCCCTGTTGCAGGACGAGCGTCTGGCCGGCTTTTGCGAGATCGGCCGAGAGGCTTTTCAGCGAATGATGGAGCCACCACCGCGCGGCGCCGCCAGGCGGCCGCGTACCGTCGCCGCTGTCATCGAGGATGTAGAGGAGAATCAGCGGCTTTCCGGCCTCGCAGGCGGCCGTGAGGCCGGGATTGTCGGCGAGGCGGAGATCGTCCCGGAACCAGAAGAGGGCGGGCGCGTCGGAATCCATGGCCGCATGGTCGCCCGGCCGGGAGCGCGGGGCAAGGGGCGCCTTCGGGCCGGCGACAGGCGGGCCTATTCGGCGGGAACGAGGGCTTCGCGCCGTCGCGGCTGCAATCGCGCCCAGGCCGGCCGTTCGAACAGGAAGCGGAGCCGGGTGTCGCGGACGATCCAGTGGAGGACCAGCGGGCCGGTCACTCCGGCCGCGGTCACGATCAGCGACAGGGTGCCGAGGTCGTCGATGATGCCGAGCTTGAGGAGCGCCGTACGGGTCGCGGCCATCGGCAGGAAGAAGGCGAGGTAGATGACGATCGAGTTCCGACCGCAATAGCGGACCCATGCCATCAGGTGCGATTTCGACAGGAGCGCGGAGACGGTGACCACCGCGACGGCGCCGATCAGGCCGAGGCCGAGGCTGATTCCGGGCAGGTCGGCGACCTCGGCGAAGACCGCAGCGCCGTTGACCAGCGCCCAGGCGACGAGATAGCCGCCGGCAAGCCAGCCATGGGCGATCGCGGCGTCGGCGATGGTGAAGATCCGGGCCGCGAAGATGTAGCCGGTGTAGAAATAGACGAAGCGGGCGGCGAATTCGTCGATCAGGATCGAGCCGGTGTGGATCGGCGCCGCCTCGAGCAGCGCCGCGACGATCCAGATCGCCCACCACGGGATGCCGCGGGTCGCCTTGGTGACGACGAAGAAGATCGGCAGCAGGTAGATGAACCAGATCGTCCCGAAGGGCTCGACGAAGGCGAGGGCATAGGCGGCGAGCGTGTCGCCGATACCGGCGTCGGCGGCGATGGCCGGTGCCTTGAAGGCGAACTGGATGGTCAGCCAGAGGACGTAGAAATAGGCGAAATGGACGACCTTCCTGTCGAGGTAGGTCCGCCAGTCGCGATCGATCACCCGGGCGAGGAACAGGCCGGCGATCATGAAGAAATCGGGCATCCGGAAGGGGCGCGCGAATTCGACGAGGTAATGCATCCAGCCTTCCGCGCCGGCGGCTTTCTCGACGCCAAGCGTCGAATGCATCATCACCACCATGATGATGCAGAAGCCCTTGGCGTAGTCGACCCACGCCACGCGTTGTCCGTCAGCCTGCATGCCTTCCGGCCCCTTTGAGCGATAGCCCGGAGAATAGGGTGCCGACCGCGAAAAGGCGCGGATTCGAGGCTAATTTTGCCGAACAGGGTTAAGCCGGCCGAAAAAAGAACCGGCGCCCGATGGGCGCCGGTTCCCGTTTCCCTTGTGTGTTCCGGCCTTTCGGCCCGGCCGCTTTGTGCCTTACTGGGCCGGAGCCGGCTCGGTCGGCGCGGGCGTCGCAGGCTCGCTCGGGGCGGGCGTGGTCGGCTCGGCAGGCGCGGGCGTCGTGGGCTCCGCCGGAGCGGGCATGGTCGGCTCGGCGGGCGCAGGCGTCGTCGGCTCGGCCGGAGCAGGCGTCGTCGGTTCGGCAGGCGCCGGTTCCGTCGGCTCGGCCGGCGTGGCGGGCTCGGCCGGGGTGGGTTCGGCAGGCTCGGCCGGAGTGGCCGGCTCAGCCGGTTCGGCCGGCGCAGGCTCGGCCGGCTCGGCCGGCGTCGCAGGCTCGGGCGGCGGAGCCTTCTCGTCCTTCATATAGGTGGTCGCGGCGTAGTAGATGATCGCCAGAACGATGACCGCGACGATGATGTAGATGATCGAGCGGCCACCGCCGCCACTTCCGGACGTGCTGTCGTTGTTTGTCACCTGCGACCTCCTTTGGTCGGTTGAGTGGATATCCGGTCCCCATCGAATCGTCTGCGCTTGCAAACGTCCCGGCGACGGACCGTCGTCGCCCCGTAACCCCTTGACCTACCAACAAGTATCAAGCTGCATCAAAGGTCTTCATCACGTAGCGGCGATCTCTTCAGCCGATCGCCCCGTGCGTCTTCATTCGGCACGCCGCAGGCCAAGTCAATAGCATGACCGGACCTGTTGCTCGCTCTCGCGCGGACTTGCGCCTTTGAAGAAACTGGCTCCCCGGGCCGGACTCGAACCAGCGACCCAGCGGTTAACAGCCGCTTGCTCTACCAACTGAGCTACCGGGGATCGGCATTCGTCCTGCCGAGTGGCAAGCCGTATAGCAAAGGGTTGCCGGCGTTGCAAAGGGCGATTTGCCCCGGGGCGCGGACTTGTCGGCGACGCCGTTTCCCTCCATGTGTATCGGACGTTGTGTGCGGGGGCGTCGACAAGACAGGAGGACCTTCCGGCGTGTCGAAGATCCGGTTGGGCAATCGTACCTTCAACCTGCCCGAAAGCCGCGTCCACCGGCTGACGATCGGCGGATTGCTGGTCCTCGGGGGGATGTTGGGCTTCCTGCCGGTTCTCGGGTTCTGGATGCTGCCGCTCGGCTTCATCGTGCTGGCGACCGATATCCCGGCGGTGCGCAGGGTGAACCGCCGCACCAGCGTCGCGGTCAAGCGGTGGTGGACGGGCACCAAGCGCGGCGCCAAGTCTGAATCGACATAGCTTGCGCCGGCGGTGATCCGCCGATACTCCCGAATCATGG
>JAGRKY010000183.1 GCA_020442095.1 Bauldia sp. | reverse complement strand
TCGATCGGCATCAGGTCGTTGCCGTAGTTGCACTCGAAATACTTGTGGTGGAGGTAGTGGAAATAGTCGCCGGTCTTCACCGCCGCCTTCCCCTTGATGATCACCCGCTCGAAGCCGGAATGGCCCTGCGCCGGCGCGAAGGCGAGATGCTGGAGGTGGAAGATGACGTGGATCGGATGGGACGGGATGATCCAGTGGATCAGCACGCCGGAGAAGTAGAGGACGTGCTCGACCGGATGCATCGCCATCCCCGACCACGGGCCCGGATTGGCGTTCTTGTGATGCAGCGCATGGACGGTGCGATAGAGCGGCGGCCAGTGGATCAGCCGGTGCACCAGGTAGAAATGGACCTCGCGGAACAGCGGGATCAGCAGCAGCAGGATGACGCAGTAGACCGGGTGCTCGGCGAAGCTGACGAAGGGGATGTAGCCATTGGCCATCGCCCATAGCGACAGCACCTCGTAGGCCGTCCAGATCGGCACCGCGCTGATGACGGTCCAGAAGATGTTGTCGAGGACCTGGTTCCTGAACAGGAAGATCGGGTTGTCACGGGCGAGCCACTTGCCGTTGTACTTGTAGTCCGTGCCCTGCGCCCGCTGGACGTAGAGGCGCATATGCCAGGCGCCGCAGACGAGGAAGATCAGGCCCATGTTGCGGGCGAGGATGACGGCGATCCACCAGACCTCGAGGTTCCGCATCGACTCGACGCTTGGCGTCAGCCACAGCCAGGTCACTGTGGCGATCGCGACGTAGAGCGCATTCCACGGAAAGAGGTAGCCTTGCCAGCCGAAGAACCATTTCAGCGTCGGAAGCGGCCGGATGGGCCACTCGAAGAGCGGCGGCGACTTGATGTTGTTCGGCGGACGCCAGTCGCCGCGCCGGTCGCGGGTTCCGATATCGGTCGTTGTCACGTGACGCCCTCCCCAGACGGTCGTAACGATGAATGCCTTCCGCTTTTTTCGATGCCGGTGAACCCGGACGGACAGGCGATCCTGCTCAGGCAGGCGCACGAAGACTAGCGCCGACACCTGTGATTGAGAAGGCGGAGAATGAGCGCTTCCCATCACCGGGGAAAACCGGGCGGCGTCAGCCGGCGGCGAACAGCCCGTCGCAGAAGGCGATGCCGTTCTTGAGGATCTCGTCCTCGCTCTCACGGTAGCCGTAGACCTGGGCTTCGTATTCGACCGAGAGCGCGCCGTCGAAGCCGGCGCGCCGGACGCCTGCGACGAGGGCGGGAAAATCGATCGTGCCCTTGCCGAGCGGCGGAAATTCGAACCTGGGATAGACGCCCTTGCCGTCCTTGAGATGCATATGGGCGACGAGGTCGCCGAGCTCGTCGACGACGCGGCGCGGATCTTCCCGCTGCACCTCGAGGTGGCTCGGATCGAAATTGACCTTGAAGCCGACGCCGGGGAGATCGCGCCGCATCGCGTGGTAGTCGTCGACACCGTGGAAGAGATGGCCGGCGATCGCCTCGATGCCGAGATCGACGTTGCGGGCGGCGGCATAGGCGACGGTCTGTTCCACCGCCGCCATGAACCAGGCCCAGGCCTCGCCCTGCTCGACATTCTCCGGCTTCGGGCCGGATAGGATGTGGACGAAGGGCGAGCCGACATCGACCGCGATGTCGGTGCAGCCGTTGACGAAGGTGATGGCGGCCGCCCGCGACGCGGGGTCTTCCTCGACCATGGCGATATGTGCGCCGACGGCGGGGATCGCGAGGCCGCGCGCTGCGCAGGCCTCGGCCACCGCCGCCCGTTCCGCCGCGTCGCTCTCCGGCGTGATATGGGCCGGCGCCCAGGGCAGCGTCTCGGCGTTGAGCTCGATCGCGGCATAGCCGGCATCGGCGACGAGGCCGATCGCCTCGATGAGCGAGCGCGACGGCAGGCCGACGCTGTGGAAGCAGGAATACATGGCGCGCCTCACCGGTATTCGGGGACGACGAAGGGCGCGTCTTCCGGCAGCGGCAGGTCGACCCAGGTGCCCGACTGCATCGACAGATAGGCGCCCTGGACGAATTCCTGGGCGCGCAGCCCGTCGACGCCGGTGATTTGAGCCGGCTTGCCCTCGCGGATGCTCTCGCAGAAGGCCTCAAGCTGCGCCCGGTAGGGGCTGCGGCGCGGCGGTTTCACCGTGATCCAGCCGCCCTTGAAGGTCTCCCACCAGGCATCGGGATAATGCGCCTCGCGCAGGA
>JAGRKY010000182.1 GCA_020442095.1 Bauldia sp. | reverse complement strand
GCACCTCAGGATGGCGAGGGGGGAGCTTCGGTTCCGCTCTCTCACCTTCGATGCAGCTTCACCCACCCCGCCATGCTGAGGCGCTCGCTGCGACGCGGCGAGCCTCGAAGCACGCAGAAACTTGCTGACGATAAACAGGAACAACAATGACCGCAGCCCTGATCACCGGGCCGGCCGTCGAGCCGGTTTCGCTTGCCGACGCCAAGGCGCATCTGCGCGTCGACAGCACGGACGAGGACGCGCTGTTGACCGCGGCGATCGTCTCCGCCCGTGTCCATGTCGAGAGCGCGACGCGGCGGGCGCTGATCGAGCAGGCCTGGCGCATCTATCTCGACGCCTGGCCGCGCAAGCGGATTGTCCGGGTGCCGGTCGCGCCGCTGATCTCGGTCGATGCCGTGACGGTCTACGATTCCGCCGGCGACCCGCAGGTGGTCGACCCGGAGGACTACGAGGCGGACGTCGTCTCCTCGCCGGCGCGGCTGGTGCTCGCGGCGACCGCGCCGACGCCGGTCGGCCAGGCGCTGAACGGCATCGAGATCGACGTGACCGCCGGCTATGGCGCGAGCTCGGTCGATGTACCGGGGCCGCTTCGCCAGGCGGTGCTGATGCTCGTCGCCCACTGGTACGAGCATCGCGGCGCGGTTGGCCACGACCTTGCGGTGCTCGTCGCGCCGCTTGGTTTCGAGGCGCTGGTCGCGCCCTACCGGATGCTGTCACTGTGAGCGGGGATGTCTTCGAGCCGGGGCTGTTGCGCCATCGCGTCGTCATCGAATCCGCGGCCGGCACGCCGGACGGCGCCGGCGGCGAGACGGTGGCCTGGGATACCTACGCCACCGTCTGGGCGCAGATCCTGCCGATAGCGAGCGGCGAGCGGATCGTCGCCGGGCACCTTTCCGGCGTCGTCAGCCACACCATCACCATGCGCTACCGGGCCGACATAGCCGGCGGCATGCGCGCCGTCTTTCGCGGCCGGATCTTCCGTATCCTGGTCGTCACCGACCCGGACGAGCGGCGGCGCTTCATCGTCGCGAAAGCCGAGGAGGAGGGGCCATGAGGGCGCTGGATCTCACTCGCCGCGACCTGATCCGGGCGTTGCAGCCGGCAATCGACGGGGCAGTAGCGCGAAGAGCGGAGGATTTGGCGCGCCGTGTCGTGGCGTCAGGCGGAGTGGATGCCGATGTCTCGGCGCCGCGCGACGGCGCCTGCGCGATCACGGTCTCCGGGCCGGGGCTCTTCGCGCGCGAATTCGGCAGCATCGACCGGGCGGCCGAGCCGGTGATCGCGCCGGCTGTCGCAGCCGGACGGGAGCAGGCGCCATGACCCATCCGGCGCTTGCCCTGCAGAAGGCGGTGCATGCCGCGCTGGTCGCCGATGCGGCGGTCGGTGCGCTGATCGGCGACCGCATCCACGACGCGCCGCCGCGCAACGCGACCTTCCCCTATGCGAGCTTCGGCGAGGCGCGGGCGACCGACTGGAGCACCGGCACCGAAGCCGGCGCCGAGCACCGACTGACGCTCCATGTCTGGTCGCGCGAGCGCGGCAAGGCGGAATGCTGGGCGGTGATCGAGGCGATCGCGGCGGCGCTCGACGACGCGGCGCTGACGCTCGACGGCCATGCGCTGGTCAACCTCCGTTTCGAGACGGCGGAAGCCCGGCGCGATCCCGACGGCATCACCTGGCACGGCGTCGTGCGTTTCCGTGCCGTGACCGAGCCGGCCTGAGGGGGGCTACGGCGCCCCCCACTAACGGTCATCCTCCGGCTTGACCGGAGGATCGTCGGGGGGGCGTGCGCATCGAGGCGTGGTTGAGCTCGTGTCGCTAGGTCCTCCGGTCAAGCCGGAGGACGACGGATCGTCGGGACCCGGCCATCGACGACCGGAGCAGGTGTTCGGGACGCCCTCTTTCATCGGTTCGAAAAGGACGACAGCATGACAGCCCAGAAGGGGAAGGATCTCCTCCTCAAGATCGACACGACCGGCGGCGGCGCCTTCACCACCGTGGCGGGGCTTCGCTCGCGGCAGATCGCCTTCAACGCCGAGAGCGTCGACGTCACCGACGCGGAGTCGGCCGGGCGCTGGCGCGAGCTGCTCGAGGGCGCCGGGGTCAAGCGGGCGAGCGTTTCCGGCTCCGGCATCTTCAAGGATGCGACGACCGACGCGACGGTCCGCCAGGTCTTCTTCGACGGGACGATCCGCGACTGGCAGGTGATCGTGCCGGATTTCGGCACGCTGGAAGGCGCCTTCCAGATCACCGCGCTCGAATATTCGGGCGAGCATAATGGCGAGCTCGCCTACGAGCTGGCGCTGGAATCGGCCGGCGCGATCAGCTTCACCGCGGCCTGACCATGGTCAACCGCCAGCGCGGCGAAATCGCCGCGACGCTCGACGGCCGGAGCTGGACGCTCTGCCTGACGCTCGGCGCATTGGCCGAGCTGGAGGCGGCGCTCGACGCGCCCGACCTGATGGCGCTGGCGCGCCGCTTCGAGGCGGGCGAGCTCTCGGCGCGCGATGCGATCAAGGTGATCGGCGCGGGGCTGCGCGGCGCCGGCAACGACATCGACGACGCGACGGTGGCGCGGATGACGGCGGAGGGTGGTGCGGCGGGCTACGTCGCGATTGTTGCCGAGCTGCTGGCTGCGACCTTCGGGGGTGGGGAGGGGTGAGGCTGTGCTGTGGCGGGGCCGTGCGTGCTTCGAGGCCCGGCTGCGCCGGGCACCTCAGCATGGCGGTGTCGGGGCTCGAACGGCGTACGGCGGAACACCATGCTTGCCATCCTGAGGTGCGAGCGAAGCGAGCCTCGAAGGACGCAGCGACGTGACCAACGACGACACCTTCCCCTGGCGGGCGATGATGGCGGTCGGGTTTGGCCGGCTGGGGCTTGCGAGCCACGATTTCTGGGCGATGACGCCGCGCGAGCTGGCGGCCGCCGTCGAGGGCGCCTTCGGCCGTGCTGCCGCGCCGCCCGACCGGGCGATGCTCGAGCGCCTGATGACACGCTTTCCCGACA
Source organism: Bauldia sp. (assembly GCA_020442095.1). Next base: position 11,102 of record JAGRKY010000182.1, on the reverse strand, counting down.
GGAGAGATGGATACGATGCCGGCACCGGTTGAAGAGCTGACCGTCGCGGTCAAGGCCGACACCAAGCCGTTCAGCGACCAGCTGGCCGAGCTGAGCCGGCAGAGCTCCGTCTTCTCCAGTTCGATCACCGCCGCCTTCAAGTCGGCAGTAACGGGCGGGCGAAACTTCGAGACGGTCCTGAAGTCGCTGGCGCTGCAACTCGCGAGCATCGCCCTCGACCGGGCGCTGCAGCCGGTCTCCAACATCATCGGCAATGCGATCGGCGCGGCCTTCAGCGGCAAGGCCCTGGCCGAGGGCGGGATCATTGCCGGCGGACAGCTGAAGCCCTTCGCGCGGGGCGGGGTGATCGACGCGCCGACGGTCTTTCCGCTGGGCCAGGGGCTGGGGCTCGCCGGAGAGGCGGGGGCCGAGGCGGTGGTGCCGCTGGCGCGCGGGCCGGACGGCCGGCTCGGCGTCGCCAGCGACGGCGGCGGGCGCCAGACGGTGATCAACGTCAACATCACGACGCCGGACACCGAGGGATTCCGGCGTTCCGAGGCGCAGGTGACGGCGATGCTCGCCCGCGCCGTCGGCCGCGGCAGGAGAGGGCTCTGACATGCCGGCACTGACGGGTTTTCATGAGGTGCGGTTTCCGACCGAGATCGCCTTCGGCTCGGCCGGCGGGCCGGAGCGGTTGACCGAGGTGGTGACCCTCGGCTCGGGCCACGAGGAGCGCAACAGCCGCTGGGCGGATTCGCGGCGGCGCTACAATGCCGGCTACGGCATCCGCTCGATCGACGATCTCCATGCGGTGATCGCTTTCTTCGAGGAGCGGCGCGGGAGGCTCTACGGCTTCCGCTGGCGCGACCGGCTCGACTTCAACTCCGCGACGCCGTCGGGGACGGTGGCGGCGACCGACCAGACGATCGGCGCCGGCGACGGCACGACGACCGGCTTCCAGCTCGCCAAGACCTATGGGGCGCTGCATGCGCCTTACCGCCGGACGATCGCCAAGCCGGTCTCCGGCACGGTGCGGGTCGCGGTCGACGGGGCGGAGCTTGACGAGATCGACGACTGGACCCTGGACACGACGACCGGTGTCGTCACCTTCAAGCCTGGCTCGGTGCCGGCGGCGGCCACCGTCGTCACCGCCGGCTTCGTCTTCGACGTGCCGGTGCGCTTCGATACCGACCGGCTCGACATCAACCTGACCAGCTTCGCGGCCGGCGATATCCCGGCCGTCCCGCTGGTCGAGATCCGGCTCTGACATGCGCGCAATCGACGAGGGCCTGGCGGCGCATATCGCCGGCGGGGTGACGACGCTTGCCCGCTGCTGGCGGATCGTGCGCGGCGACGGCACGGTGCTCGGCTTCACCGACCACGACCGGGCGCTAAGCTTCGACGGCACGGACTACGAGCCGGCGACCGGCCTCGATGCCGGCGAGGACGTTTCGGCGACCGGCTTCGCGGTCGGCGGGCAGGAGGTTTCGGGCGCCCTGTCGTCGGACCGCCTCGATGCCGGCGATCTTGCGGCGGGGCTCTACGACAACGCCGAGGTGCGGGTCTACCTGGTCAACTGGACGACGCTGGCCGAGCGCCATCTCCTCAGGCTCGGCCGTCTCGGCGAGGTGGTCCGCGAGGACGGCGCCTTCCGCGCCGAGGTCCGCGGGCTGGCCGCGGAACTCGACGAGACGCGGGGGCGCGCCTTCCGGCCGACCTGCGACGCCGACGTCGGCGACGCGCGCTGCGGCGTCGATCTAGACGATCCGGATTTCAAGGCGGCGGGTACGGTGACGGCGGTGCACGACCGGCGCCGCTTCGCCGCGAGCGGTCTCGCGAGCTATGCCGAGGCCTGGTTCGACCGTGGCCATTTCGTCTGGAACGACGGCGACAATGCCGGCCGCGCGGCGGAAGTGCGGAGCCACCGCCAGGTTGGCGGCGCGGTCGAGGTCGAGCTGTGGCAGCCGGTCTTCCACGACATCGCGCCGGGCGACGGCTTCACCATCACCGCCGGCTGCGACAAGCGCTTCGCGACCTGCCGGAAGAAATTCGACAACACGATCAACTTCCGTGGTTTCCCGCACATGCCGGGCACCGACTTCACGCTCGCCTACGCGAAACAGGGCGACAAGAACAACGGCAAGGCAGTGGTGTCGTGAGGGGGGAGGTTGAGGGCGGGCGCGTGACGAGAGAGGCGATCGTCGCCGAGGCGATGAGCTGGGTCGGCACGCCCTATCGCCATCAGGCGTCGCTGAAGGGCGTCGGCTGCGATTGCCTCGGGCTGGTGCGGGGCGTGTGGCGGGCGCTGCATGGCGCCGAGCCGGAGCCGCTGACCGCCTACACGCCCGACTGGGCGGAAGCCCGCGGCGCCGAGACGCTCGCGGCTGCCGCCGAACGGCATCTCGTGCCGGTCGCGCTGGCGGAGGCGCGGGAGGGCGACGTCGTGCTCTTCCGCTGGCGCGCCAACCTGCCGGCGAAGCATGCGGCGATCCTGATCTCGGCGGACCGCATGGTCCATGCCCACCAGGGCGCGGCCGTGACGCCCGCATCCTTCACACCGTGGTGGCGGCGAAGGGCGGCCTTTGCGTTTTCCTTTCCGGGAGTCGCCGACAAGAGGCGCGGAGCGGCGGAGCCGCGACCGGGAATGCAGGAGAGTATCTGATGGCGACACTTGTCCTCTCTTCCGCCGGGGCGGCGATCGGCGGGCTGTTCGGCCCGGTCGGCGCCGCGCTCGGGCGTGCCGCCGGCGCGCTTGTCGGCTATGCCATCGACCAGTCGCTGTTCGGCGACAAGCGGATGATCGAGCAGGGCCGGCTCAGCGACCTCGACATCCAGACCTCGCGCGAGGGCGCGCCGATCCCGCGCGTCTACGGGCGGGTACGGATCGCCGGCCAGGTGATCTGGGCGACGCGCTTCGAGGAGGAGGTGTCGAAGGAGAAAAGCGGCGGCAAGGGCGGCTCGAGCGGCTCGACGGTCAAGACCTACAGTTATTTCGCCAATTTCGCGGTCGGGCTCTGCGAGGGGAAGATCGACCGGATCGGCCGGGTCTGGGCGGACGGCCGGCCCTTCAACATGGTCGCTGCTGACTTCCGCATCCACACCGGTAACGAGCATCAGGACCGCGACAGCCTGATCGAGGCGAAGCAGGGGAACAGCGAGGCGCCGGCCTATCGCGGCACCGCCTATATCGTCTTCGAGCGGCTGCCGCTGGAGGATTTCGGCAACCGCATCCCGCTTTTCTCCTTCGAGGTGATCCGCTCGATCGGCGCGCTGGAGCGCGACATCCGGGCAGTGACGATGATCCCCGGCGCGACCGAATTCGGCTATTCGCCGGACTCGGTGAAGGAGATCAAATCGCCGGGGCACAAGGTTCCCCTGACCCGGCACACCGACCGGCGCCACACCGACTGGGACGCCTCGCTGGGCGAGCTCAACGCGCTCTGCCCCAATCTCGAGCGGGTGGGGCTGGTGGCGGCCTGGTTCGGCGACGACCTCCGCGCCAACCATTGCACGATCAAGCCGGGCGTGACCGACCGCGACATCGTAACGACGGTCGCCTGGGCCTCGGCCGGCCTTGGCCGCGCGACCGCGCGGCTGGTCAGCCAGTACAAAGACAAGCCCGCCTATGGCGGCACACCGAGTGACGCGTCGGTGATCGCCGCGATCCGCGACCTCGACGATCACGGCCTGAAGGTGACCTTCATCCCCTTCATCATGATGGATATCCCGGAGGAGAACGGCCTGACCGACCCCTATGGCGGGGACGAGCAGGGCGCCTATCCCTGGCGGGGGATGATCACCGGTTCGCGGGCGCCGGGCGTTTCGGGATCGCCCGACAAGACGGGCACCGCCGCCGACCAGATCGCGAGCTTCGTCGGGACGGCGGGCCCAGGCGACTTTTCCCTCTCCGGCGACACGGTGGTCTATTCCGGCCCGAACGAATGGTCCTTCCGCCGGCTGATCCTGCACTACGCCTGGCTCTGCAAGGCGGCCGGCGGCGTCGACGCCTTCCTGCTCGGCTCTGAGCTGCGCGGCCTGACGACGCTGCGCTCCGCCACCTCGACCTATCCCTTCGTCGCGGCGCTGGTCGACCTCGCCGCCGATGTCCGCTCCGTGCTCGGCCCGTCTGTGAAGCTCTCCTATGGCGCCGACTGGACGGAATATTTCGGCCACCAGCCGGCCGACGGCTCGGGCGATGTCCATTTCCACCTCGATCCGCTCTGGGCGAGCGACGACATCGACGCGGTGGCGATCGACAATTACATGCCGCTCGCTGACTGGCGCGACGGCAGCGACCATCTCGACGGCGCGACCTGGGACAATGGCCGGAGCGCCGACTATTTCCGCGCCAATGTCGCGGCCGGCGAGGGCTTCGACTGGTATTACGCGAGCGACGCCGACCGCGACGCCCAGTCCCGCACCGCGATCACCGACGGCGCCTATGGCAAGCCCTGGGTGTTCCGCTACAAGGACCTGAAGAGCTGGTGGTCGAACCAGCATCACAACCGGCCGGGCGGCGTCGAGGCGGGGGGCGCGACCGACTGGGCGCCGGAGGGGAAGCCCTTCTGGTTCACCGAGCTCGGCTGCCCGGCGGTCGACAAGGGCGCCAACCAGCCGAACGTCTTCCCCGACAAGAAATCCTCGGCGAGCGCCATCCCCTATTATTCGACCGGCGCGCGGGACGATCTCGTCCAGCGCCGCTTCCTCGCGGCGGCGCTCTCCTTCTTCGACCCGACCGACGACCACTACGCCGCCAACAGCAACCCGATCTCGGCGGTCTATGGCGGCCGGATGGTCGATCCCGACATGACCCATCTCTGGACCTGGGACGCGCGACCCTATCCCGCCTTTCCCTACCGCACGGACGTCTGGTCCGACGGGGCGAACTGGACGACCGGCCACTGGCTGACCGGACGGCTCGGCGCGGCGCCGGCCTCCGATCTCGTCGCCGCGATCCTCGACGACTATGCGATCGATGACGTCGCGGTTGGCGAACTCGACGGCATGCTCGACGGCTATCTGATCGACACCATTGCCTCGGCCCGCGAGACGCTGGAGCCGCTGGCGTCGCTCCTGATGTTCGAGGCGCTGGAATCCGGCGACGTCGTCCGCTTCGTCCGGCGTGGGCGCAAGGCGGCCGCTGCCTTCGACGACGACGATCTCGCCGCGGAGTCCGGCCGGCCGCTGGTGACCGTGCGGCGCGGCCAGGAGACCGAGCTGCCGGCCGAGATCGCCATCGGCTTCGACGATCCGCTGGCGGATTTCCGGGCGACCGCGGTCAGCGCGCGGCGGCTGGTCACCGGCAGCGGCCGGACCCAGACGCGGGCGACCGGCGCGGCGATGGGCTCTGACGTTGCCACCGGTCTCGCCGAGGCGGTGCTTCAGGACCTCTGGGCAGGCCGCGAGGTCTATTCGCTGTCGCTGACCAACAAGGCGCTGTCGCTCGAACCCGCCGACGTCTGCGACCTGACCGCCGACGGGGTGAGCCGGACGCTGCTCGTCACGCGCATCGAGGACGGGCTTTCGCGCCGGATCGAGGCGCGGAGCATCGAGCCCGCGCTGCTCTCGCCGCCGCCGGCCGAAGCGAGGACCCTCGAGCTCGAGACGGTATCCCTCGCATCGCCGCCGGAGGTGCTCTTCCTCGACCTGCCGCTCCTCAGCGGCGACGAGCCGGGATATGCGCCGCGGGTCGCCGTCTTCGCCGAGCCGTGGACGGGGCCAATCGCGATCGCGATCGGAACGCCGGAGACGGGCTATGTCGCGCGGCAGGCGATCGAACGACGGGCAGTGATGGGGGAGCTGACGGAGGCGCTTGGCCCCGGACCGCTCGGCCGCTGGGACCGGGCGAACGCCATCACGGTCAGTCTCTATGGCGGGACACTCGCGGCACTGCCCGAGACCGGGGTGCTGAACGGCGGCAACGTCGCGGCGATCGGCGACGGGACGTCGGGCTATGAGGTGGTCCAGTTCCAGTCGGCGACGATGCTCGACGCCACGACCTGGCGGCTCGAGGGCCTGCTGCGCGGCCAGGGTGGAACGGGCGACGTCACCGCGTCCGGGCATGCCGCCGGCGCCCGTTTCGTCCTGCTCGACGGGGCGATCGAGGCGCTCGACCTCAGCGAGGCGGAGTCGGGCATCGGCCTCACCGCCCGCTGTGGACCGTCCGGGACGGTCTACGACCCGGATATCTTCGTCGACATCGTCGTGCCCGCCGCACGCCGCGGTCTTGTCTGCCTGTCGCCCGTCCATGTCGCGGCGCGCCGTGATGCGGGGAGCGGCGACATCACCGTCAGCTGGGTCCGGCAGACCCGGAGCGGTGGCGATGCCTGGGAGCCGTTCGAGGTGCCGCTCGGCGAGGCGAGCGAAGCCTATCAGGTCGAGATCCTCGACGGCGGGAGCGCAGTCCGGACCGTGGCGGCGACGGCCACGTCGCTTGTCTACACGGCGGCCGAGCAGACGGCCGATTTCGGCGCGCCGCCATCCAGCCTCGCCATTCGCGTCAGCCAGGTGAGCCCGACCGAGGGACCGGGTCTCGCCGCCGAAAGGGTGCTCGATGTCTGATCCGCTTGCCACCAACCTGCTGGGCCTGCCTTATCTGGCGGCCGCCCAGGCGCAGAAGCACGTCACCCATAACGAAGCGCTGCGGAAGCTGGACGCGCTGGTCCAGATCGGCGTCGCCGACACCACCGTGACCGACCCGCCGGGATCGCCCGCCGAGGGCGACCGCTACATCGTCGCGGCGACCGCCACCGGCGACTGGACGGGCCACGAGAACGACATCGCGGCCTTCACCGACGGCGTCTGGGCGTTCTTCACGCCGTCCGCCGGGTGGCTCGCCTTCGATGCCGCGGGCGGCGCGCTCCTCCTGTTCGATGGCAGCGACTGGCTCGCCGTCGGCGATTTCCTCGGCGCCGTGACGCAATTCGGCATCAACGCGACCGCCGACGCGACCAACCGGCTGGCGGTCGGCTCGAATGCCGTCCTCTTCGCCGCGATCGAGGCGGGCGACGGCGGCGACGGCGACGTCCGCTTCGTGGTCAACAAGGAGACCGACGGCGATACGGCGTCGCTGCTCTTCCAGAGCGGCTATTCCGGCCGGGCCGAGGTCGGGCTCGCCGGCGACGCCGACCTAGTCTTCAAGGTGTCGGCGAACGGCACCGACTGGGTCGAGGCGATTCGCGTCGACAAGGATACCGGCCTGCCGGCGATCCTCTACGACAACGCCACGTCGGGCCTGACCGCCGGCACCGTGCAGGCGGCGATCGACGAGATCGTAGCGACCGGCGGTGGAGGGGGCGCGGTCGACAGCGTCTTTGGCCGGACCGGCGTCGTTGCCGCCGCGGCGAGCGACTATGACGCCAGCCAGGTCGACAACGACAGCGGCGTCTCCGGCGCGACGGTCGCCGACGCGCTCGACGCGCTGTCCGCAGTGCTGGTGGGGCTGGATTCCGACGCGATCGGCAATGTCAGCGGAATCTCCGGCGCGTCGATATCGGACGCCCTCGACACATTCGGCGGGTTCGTCCAGGGCGGCAAGATCACGCTCGCCGATGATGCGGCCGGCTCGATAACGCCGGAGTTCAACGGCGGCATCATCTGGATCACCGGCGCCAACATCGACGGCACCTACCCCGCGCCGCGGTGGGGCGCGACCTTCTTCGACGTCGGGTCCTCCCTTCAAGCCGAAGCGGTCGCGGCCAGCTCGTCCTATGCAACCGTCGACAACAATCTCAGCGGTGTCACCGGCGCGGACGGCAAGGTCAACGTCGGACGCAACACCGGCGTCATCCGGATCGAGAACCGGCTCGGTTCGACCCAGACATTCCACTATGTGATCCTCAAGGGGAGCTAGCGCAGCGATGAACGCCAAGGATTTCGCCCCCGTCGAGGGCATGCCCGACCACTATATGCACCCCGATCTCGGGCTCTGCGCGTTTCGTGCCGGCCAGACGGCGGAGGCGTTCATCTCCGAGCTTGCGACGCCGCGTGAAGGGCGCGTCGAGCAGGTCGCGGCGGCGATCGCCGAGCGTGAACAGGCAGAGGCCGACCGGCGGAAACTGCTCGATGCGGCGGTTGTCAGGGCGGCGGCCGAGATTGCCGACGATGATACCGCCGACGCGGACCTCAAGGCCGCGGCAACCCGCGAGCAGACCCGCCGGTCGATGGAAGCAATGGAGACGGTCGGGGAAGGGGAGACCTTGTCGCGTTAGGCACAGGGATCGACCTGGTTGCGATGCCTGGCTTGCCGGAAGCCGGACCATCCAGAATCTAGACTCGTTCGAGAGGACTGTCTCGGGCTGCCTTTTGGGGCTATTTTTCGATCGAGAGCCTGAAAGGGAATCCCGGCGCGTGAGCCACATAATCACGAAAGACGAGTATTTCGCCGCGCTGGACGACGAAAAGACAAAATCGATTCTCGACCGCACGAATCGACAGGCGATGGACCTGAAACACATTCAGGACGCCTGGATACTCTATCGCCTGAGGGACGCCGAGGGCCTGAAAATACTCGAGATCGGAGGAGGACACTCGCGCGCGCTCCGCTTCCTCGCCGACCGGAACGAGATCTGGAACCTCGACGATTTCGGTTCGGTCGGGACACCTCGGGTCGACCGCAAGGTACCCAACATTCCGGGCATCAAGATCGTTCCGGAAATGCTTGGTTCCTTCTCGAAGGAAGTGCCGGACGGCTATTTCGACGTTGTCGTCAGCATCTCGGTCATCGAGCATGTGCCGATTTCGGTATTTCCGGATTTCTGGTCAGACCACGCGCGGGTAATGAAGGCCGACGGGATCGCCTATCACGCCATCGATTTCTACGTCGGCGACGAGGAAGCCCAGGCGGTGGAGCGCCGCTTCGACGACATGTTCAGCGCCTGGAAGGAGGTCGGACTGGTACCGCAGCAGTTGTCCCTGGAGCGACCGGTTGTCTTCCGATCCTATTTCGCTTCGAATCCCGACTACGGGATGTGGAGCTGGAACAGCTACGCCCCGCAGCTTGCCTATATGCGTTCAGTCGCTCAATCAGTGAGCTTTGGCGCGGTTCTCCGGAGGGTGTGATCCGCGGGGTTTCGGGCGCGCGCCGCTGACCGGGCATGCGGTCAACTGTGACCGGCGTTCTTCTCCTGCTCCTCCATGAAGGCAAGCTCGGCCCGCATCGCCTGGACGATCTGCTCGACCATGCCGCGGTCGAGGACGGCGATCACGTATTCCGGGAAACGAATATAGACGTAGCCGGGAACGGTTCCGTGCCCGATCCTGATGTGCTCGAAGGCGACGAGCGGCTCATCCCCTTCGGGGTGCTCGCTCGTGTCGAGAACCTGGGGCATTCGCAACCATAGCACGACCCGGGCGGGCGCGAAAGCAAGGCGCCGCCGCCTCCCGCCCGGGACGTGACGCCGCATTCCCCGTCATCCGTACATCCTTGAAGAGGTAGCCATGCGCGTCAGCGACAGGGGGCTGGCATTCATTGCCGGCCACGAAGGTGTTGTCACCCGGGCCTACCGCGATGTCGCCGGCGTCTGGACGATCGGGGTCGGCCATACCGCTGCCGCCGGATCGCCGAGGCCGAGGGCCGGCATGACGATCAGTCGCGCCGAGGCCTTCGCGATCCTGGCGCGCGACCTTCCCCGCTACGAGCGGCGGGTCGAGGCCGCCCTCGGCTTGACCAGCCAGCACGCCTTCGACGGCGCGACCTCCTTCGACTTCAACACCGGGGCGGTTCACCGGGCGTCCTGGGTCGCGGCCTTTCGGGCCGGCGACATGACGGCGGCGCGGCTCGGCCTGAAGAAGTGGGTCAAGGCCGGCGGCCGCACGGTGAAAGGACTGGTGAAGCGGCGCGAGGACGAGGCGCGCCTGATCTTCGACGGCGACTATGGCGACGATGGTGACTGGGGCGACCGGGGCGACCGGGGCACCACGGTACCGGCGACGAATGTCGGGGTCGACGTGAAGGCCTGGCAGGGCCAGCTCGCCGCGCTCGGCTTCGATCCCGGCCCTGTTGACGGTATCGCCGGCCCGAAGACCAGGGCCGCGGTACGCGCCTACCAGAAGAGCCACGATGATCTCGTCGTCGATGGCATCGTCGGGCCAGCGACGCTTGCGAGCCTCGTCCGAGACGTCGCGGCCCGGGCGCGGCTGCAGCAGGTCGGGGGCGTGGCCATCGCCTCGGTGGTCCTCGGCGGCACGGCGGGGGCGGCGACGGAGGCCGATCCGCTCGTCTGGGCGATCCTGCCGGCGCTGGCGGTCCTCATCCTGCTCGGCGGCTTCTTCGCCTGGCGCTATCGCGGCGAATTTCGCCGCCTCATCCGCACCATCAGAGGAGCATAGACATGCTGTCGCGACTTTCCCGGGCCGTGGGCCGACTGAAAGGCTGGAAGACCATGGGCTTTTCCGTGGCGATCGCGGTCGCCGGAGCCTTGCAATCGACAGATTGGACGACCATCGTTGCGCCCTCCCAGGTCGGTCCGACCCTGCTGGCGATCGGCGTGATCGTCGCGGTTCTGCGGGCGGTGACCAATACGCCGGTCGGGAAGAAATGAACTCCGGGCCGGGACCGCAGGTGCATCCGGCATTCAGCGGGCATTCATACTCGGCTCACTATTGAGAGTGGCATGATCAGGAAAACGCTGCCGACCCTGCTTTTCGGACTGGCCCTGCTGATGGCGGGGGCGGCGGCCCCCGTCGACATGGCCGAAGCGGCCAATTGCATGTCCGACCGCGACGCCCGCTCGGCCGTCCAGTCGGGCGATGCGGTGTCGCTGTCGAAGATGATCAAGCGTATCAAGTCCGCCACCGGTGGCGAGATCGTGCCGACTCCGAAGCTCTGCAAACAGGGCGGGCGGCTGGTCTATATCGTCAACGTGCTGACGCCCGACGGCAAGGTGACGAAACTGACGGTCGATGCCGCAAGCGGTAATATCCTGGGCAAGTAGCGAGATTCGTTCGAAGGAGGGCGGCGATGCGGGTCCTGATCGTTGAGGATGATGCCGATCTCAACCGGCAGCTCGCGACGGCGATGAAAGAGGCCGGCTACGCGGTCGATACCGCGACCGACGGCGAGGAAGGCCATTTCCTCGGCGATACCGAACCCTACGATGCGGTGGTGCTCGACATCGGCCTGC
>JAGRKY010000181.1 GCA_020442095.1 Bauldia sp. | reverse complement strand
GCGTCGCCATCGATGGGTTCTACGATGCCGTCCGCCCGCTCGAAGACTGGGAGCGCCACATGTGGTCGCACGTCCCCGGCGTGGCGGATGCGGATTTCCTGAAAGTCACCGGCTCGCCCGGGCTCTTCGGCGAACCCGGCTACACCTCCGCCGAGCGCACCTGGGCACGGCCGACCGCCGAGGTCAACGGCATCGGCGGCGGCTATCAGGGCGAGGGATCGAAGACCGTGCTTCCCTCGCAGGCCTTCGTGAAACTCTCGTTCCGCCTCGTGCCGGACCAGGATCCCAAGGACATCATGGACAAGGTGGTGAACCACCTCGAGTGGCACTGCCCGCCCGGCGTGGAAATCGAGGTCGTCACCGGTCACGATGGCAAACCCTACATCACCGATCCGAACTCCGCCTTCGGCCAGGCCGCGCAGACGGCGCTCCGCAACGCCTTCGACGCCGAGCCGGTCCTCATCCGCGAGGGCGGCAGCATCCCGATCGTCCAGACCTTCCGCGACATCCTCGGCGCCGACACCCTGCTGCTCGGCCTCGCCCTCTCCGACGCCCAGGTCCACTCGCCCAACGAGAACTTCCCGGTCGAGAATTTCGAAGCGGGCATCCGCCTCAACCAATCCCTGCTTCTCGAACTGGCGAAGTGAAACGGGAAACCGGGCCTAACGTGGGCGCGTTCGTGAGAACGCGTTGAAAAGATGGCCTGCTTCCTGAAAACTCCCGCCGCCCCGCATTCGCGCCGTCACCGGCGCGCCTACATCCATCACCGCCGTGCCATCCTCTGACTTTCGTGGTTCCTCTCCCAATTCCATGTCCGACTCCGACTCTCCCAAACTCGACTTCATCCGCGAGATCATCGCCGACGACCTTGCCTCCGGCAAACACGCCACGACGATCACCCGGTTTCCGCCGGAGCCCAACGGCTACCTGCATATTGGCCACGCCAAGTCGATCTGCCTGAATTTCGGCGTCGCTACCGAATTCGGCGGCCAGTGCAACCTGCGCTTCGACGACACCAATCCGGCCAAGGAAGAGCAGGAATATATCGACGGCATCATGGAGGACGTCCGCTGGCTCGGCTTCGACTGGGGCGAGCAGGTCCGCTACGCATCCGATTATTTCGAGCAGCTCTACGAATGGGCGGTCGTCCTGATCCGCGCCGGCAAGGCCTATGTCGACGACCAGACCCAGGAAGAGATGCGGGCGACCCGCGGGACGCTGACCGAGCCCGGGCAGAACAGCCCCTGGCGCGACCGGACGCCGGACGAGAATCTCGACCTTCTCGTCCGCATGCGCACCGGCGAATTCCCGGACGGCGCCCGGGTGCTTCGTGCGAAGATCGACATGGCCTCGGGCAACATCAACCTGCGCGATCCCGTGCTCTACCGGATCCTCCACGCTAGGCATCCGCGGACCGGGACCGACTGGTGCATCTATCCGAGCTACGATTTCGCCCATGGCCAGTCCGACGCGATCGAAGGGGTGACCCATTCGCTCTGCACGCTGGAATTCGCCGATCACCGGCCGCTCTACGACTGGCTGATCGAGAACCTGCCGGTGCCGTCGCGGCCGCGGCAGTATGAATTCGCTCGCCTCAACCTCACCCATACGCTGCTGTCCAAGCGGGTGCTGACCGAGCTGGTGCGTGATGGCCATGTCGACGGCTGGGACGACCCCCGCATGCCGACCCTTTCCGGCTACCGGAGGCGCGGCGTGCCGCCCGAGGCGATCCGCGATTTCGTCGGGCGGATCGGCGTCGCCCGCGCCGACAGCATGGTCGATGTCGCGATGCTCGAGGCTTCGATCCGCGACATGCTCAACCTGACCGCCGAACGGCGGATGGCCGTGCTCGATCCGCTGAAGGTGGTCATCGAGAACTATCCGGAAGGGCAGACGGAAGAGCTCGAGGCCGTGAACAACCCCTCCAATCCCGATCTCGGGACGCGGCCGGTGACCTTCTCGCGCGAGATCTACATCGAGCGCGACGACTTCATGGAGGACCCGCCGAAGAAGTTCTTCCGCCTCGCGCCCGGGGCCGAGGTTCGCCTGCGCTACGCCTATTTTGTCACCTGCCGGGACGTGATCAAGGACGAGAATGGCGAGGTCGTCGAGTTGCGGTGCACCTACGACCCGGAGACGCGTGGCGGCAACACGCCGCCGGACGGCCGAAAGGTCAAGGGGACGATCCACTGGGTCTCCGCGGAGGACTCAACCCGCGCCGAGGTGCACCTTTACGAACCGCTGTTCAGCGATCCGGAGCCGCAGCCCGGCAATCTCGCCGCCACGCTCAATCCGGCCTCGCGCCAGGCTCTGGTCAATTGCCGGCTGGAACCGTCGATCGTCGAGGCGAATACCAACGACGTCATGCAGTTCGAGCGGCTCGGCTATTTCGTCCGCGATCCGCTCTCGACCGCCGATCACCCGGTCTTCAACCGGACGGTGGGGCTGCGCGACAGCTGGGCCAAGGTTGCCGGGAAATAATCCCCCGGGTGTATTCCGGAACCGCTACCCGCTGATGTAGCATCGATGACCGGGGAGGGCGTCTCCGGCCATGAGCGATCTGCAACCGGGAAGCAGGAGCGGCGACACCGCGGCCGATCGGCCGCGGAGGTTGCTGCCTTTCCGCGGCGGCCGTCTCCATCCGTTTGCCTTCGACACGATACGGCTCTCGCTCGGCGCAACCTTCGAGCGGGAAATGGAGGCCGGTCGCGCCTTCCTGTGGTTGCCGGTTCTTTTCGGGGCCGGGATCGCCGTCTATTTCGCGCTGCCTGCCGAGCCATCGCTCGTTGCGCTGGCGATCGCCGCGGCCGTGCTCGGCGCCGCTGCCTGGCGCGCCCGGGGACACCTCGGCCTTTTCAGGCTCCTGGCGGCATTGATGACCATCACGCTCGGCACGACCGTCATGAAGGCGCGGACGGATCTGGTCGCCGCCCCCGTCCTCGAGCACGAGATGACGACGAATCTGGATGGGTGGGTCGCCGCGCGCGAAGCCGCATCACGAGGCGGAGTGAGGATCGTCCTGCGCGTCCACGACATGGAGAAGGTGCGCCCGGAGCGGCGGCCGCCGGAGGTCCGCATCACCATCCGCAGCAAAGCCGACGCGATCGCCGTGGGCGATGCCATTGCCGTTCTTGCCCGCCTGAGGCCGCCGAGCGGCCCGACCATCCCCGGTGGCTACGATTTCGCCCGCGCCGACTATTACGACGGCATCGGCGCCGCCGGCTTCGCCTATGGCGCGGCGAAACCCGCCGACATCGGCCCGCCACCGCTCGCCATACGCCTCGCCATGCCGGTCGCGCATCTTCGCCAGACCATCCGCGAGCGCATCGTCGCGGCGCTGCCGGGCGATCGGGGGCAGATCGCCGCGGCGCTCGTCATGGGTGACCGGCGGGGAATATCCGAAGCGGCCCAGGACGCGATGCGCGACTCCGGCCTCGGGCACATCCTCGCGATCTCGGGGCTGCATATGGCGCTCGTCGCCGGCTCGGCCTTCTGGCTGATCAGGGCGCTGCTCGCCCTGTCGCAGACGCTCGCCACGACCCGGCCGATCCGCAAATGGGCGGCGGCCGGGGCCTTGGCTATCGCCGCGATCTACCTCGCCATCTCGGGCGCCAGCGTATCGACCGAGCGCGCCTTCATCATGCTGGCGGTTATGCTGGTGGCGGTGATGATCGACCGCCGGGCGATCACCATCCGCAACGTCGCGCTCGCCGCGCTCATCGTCCTGGTGATCGAGCCGGAGAGCCTGCTGACCGCGAGCTTCCAGATGTCCTTCGCCGCGACCCTTGCGCTCGTCGCCGGCTATGAAGCGATCCGCGAGATGGCCGACAGGCGGCTCACGGTCCTGGACCTCACCGACCGCGGCCCCGCGACGCGACTGCTGCTCTCGGCACGGAGCCTTCTGCTGACGTCGCTCATAGCCGGTCTCGCGACAACGCCCTTCGCCATCTACCATTTCCAGCGCGCCGCCCCGTTGACCCTCGTCGCCAATCTCCTCGCCATGCCGGTGGTCGGTTTCGTCGTCATGCCGATGGCACTCTTCGCCGTCCTGCTGATGCCCTTCGGTCTTGAATCCATCCCGCTCGCTGCAATGGGCTGGGGGCTCGACTGGATCCTGGCGGTCGCCCGGACTACCGCGGCATGGTCGCATGACTGGGGCGGCGTCCCGATGGCCCCGGTAAGCGCCTTGCTCCTCGTCGTCGCCGGCTTTCTATGGCTCGCGATCTGGCGCGAGCGGTGGCGATACCTTGGCCTCCTTTCGCTCGCTCTTGCGGTCCCGGTCGCCGTCCTCACGCCGCGTCCCGACATCCTGATCGCCGACAGCGGCACCACGGCTGCGATCCGCGGACCCGACGGGCGCTACCGGATCGTCGGCCTCAAGGCCAATCGCTTCGCCGTCGAAACATGGCTAAGGGCCGACGCCGACCCGAGTCCCGTGTCGGGGGCTCTCGAGGACGGCGTGCGCTGCGATCCGCTCGGGTGCGTGAGCGAACTCGATGACGGGACGATGGTGGCGGTCGGCGTCAGGCCAGAAGCCTTTGCCGACGATTGCCGGATGGCGAAGGTGATCGTCAGCCGTTTCCCGGCACCGGCCTTCTGTGACGACCCCGAAACGGTGATCGACCGCGCCGACCTGAGGAGCGGCGGCGCCCACGCGCTCTATCGGACATCCGGCGAAGGAAAGGAGAGGGGCTTCCGCGTCGAGACCGCTTATCCGGCGAACCGCAGACCCTTCATGCCGCCCGCGGCTCAGTAGCGCCGCAGCAGTCCGACCAGCTTGCCCTGGATGCGAACCCGATCCGGCCCGAAGATCCGCGTCTCGTATGCCGGGTTGGCGGCTTCCAGCGCGATCGAGGCGCCTTTCCGCCTCAGCCGCTTCAGCGTCGCTTCCTCGTCGTCGACAAGCGCGACGACAATGTCGCCGGTCTCCGCTGTGTCCGACTTCCGGATCAGCACCGTATCGCCGTCGAGGATGCCGGCCTCGATCATCGAATCGCCCCGGACATCGAGCGCGAAATGCTCTCCGGGGGAAAGCATGTCCGGCGGCACCCCGATCGAATGGCTGTGGGTCTGGATCGCCTCGATCGGTACGCCGGCCGCGATGCGGCCCATCACCGGGATGGTCACCGGCTCGGCGACGGACTCGTGGCTCACCGGCTTGACCCGGCCGAGGCTGCCCTCGATGACGCTCGGCGAGAAGCCACGCGGCCTCTGCACCGGCGGTGTCGACGACTCGGGCATGCGGACGACCTCGATCGCTCGCGCCCGGTTCGGAAGCCGGCGGATGAAGCCACGTTCCTCGAGCGCGCGGATCAGGCGATGAATGCCGGACTTGGACCTGAGGTCGAGCGCGTCCTTCATCTCGTCGAACGAGGGGGGAACACCCGATTCCTTCAGCCGCTCATGGATGAACATCAGGAGTTCGTGCTGTTTGCGCGTAAGCATTGGATCGTCCGGGAACCTTGCCGCTGAACCGAGTCAGGTACAAAACACGAACAAACTACCTTGTTCTATATGTGTTCCGCAAGACTGAATATTCGGTTAAGCGGGAATCCCGGTTTTCAGCGTCTTCCCGCCGCCGCGACGAAGGCAATCAGCGAAGGCGGATGATCCGGCAGGGATCGCCGGCTTTGGCCGACGGCGCGTGCGGCGGCCTGATCAGCAGGCAGCTGGCGTCGGCCAGCACCGAGAGCATCGCACTGTCCTGGACGGGAAGCGGAATGACGGAGGGCAGGCGCGTCTCGTGGGACCGGTACGTCGCGCGGACGTAATCCTGCCGCTGGTCATTTTCGCCGATGTCGGCGGCGAGGATGGCGGGTTCCGCCGGGTCGTCATAAGGGCGGCCGAGCATGGCGCCGATCAGCGGGCGGAGGAAGAGCAGGCCGCAGACGAAGGAAGACACCGGATTGCCGGGAAGGCCGAGCACGTTCTGGGAGCCGAGCCGGCCGAACATCAGCGGCTTGCCGGGCCGCATGGCGATCCGCCAGAAATTGAGCGCCATGCCGTTCGCCTGCAGGACCTCCCGGACGAGGTCGTGCTCGCCGACCGAAGCGCCACCGAGGGTGACCAGGATGTCCGCCGGGAGTTCCGAAGCCTTCGCCACCGCCTCGGCGATCGCGTCACGGGTGTCGCCGACGATGCCGAGGTCGAACGGCTCGCCGCCGGCGTCCCGCACCAAAGCCGCGGTCGCGACGGCATTCGAGGATATGATCTGGTCGGGCCCGGGCATCGTTCCCGGCGGCACCAGTTCGTCGCCGGTCGCGATGATCGCGACCCTGGGCCGCCGACGGACGGGAAGCGAGGCATGGCCCATCGAGGCGATGAGGGACAATTCGCGGGGGCCGATCAGGGTGCCCGCTGCAAGCAGCGTCCGGCCGGACACGAAGTCGAGCCCGACGCGCCGGACATGGCGGCCTGGCACCACCGCCTCCCGTGCCCTGATCGTTCCGTCGTCCACGACCTCCGCATTTTCCTGGATGAGGATCGTGTCGGCGCCCTCGGGAACCGGAGCGCCGGTGAATATCCTGACGGTCTCGCCCTCGGAAACTTTGCCGGCAAATCGATGGCCGGCCGCCGAGGTGCCGATCACCTTCAGGAAGAGCCCGCGTTCGACGTCGCCGGCGCGGACCGCGTAGCCGTCCATCGCCGAAGCCGGGAAGGGCGGTTGCGACCGCTTGGCAGCAAGGTCCTCGGCGAGCGTCCGGCCCGCCGCCTCGGTCAGGGCAACGCTTTCCGACGACAGCGGCACCTCGACATCACCGACGATGCGAGCGATCGCGTCCTCGACCGGCAGCAGGCTCATGCGCCCGGAGCCCGCCAGTCCCCCGACCGGCCGCCGCTCTTCTCGAGGAGCCGCACGTCGGTGATGACCATGCCCCGGTCGACCGCCTTGGCCATGTCGTAGATCGTCAGGCAGGCGACTGAGACGGCGGTCAGCGCCTCCATC
>JAGRKY010000180.1 GCA_020442095.1 Bauldia sp. | reverse complement strand
ACTGGCTGGTGCAGCTCAAGACGACCGCGCTCGTCTCGGTGATCGGGCTTCAGGATCTGGTCTACAACGCCTTCTCCGCGGGCCGGTCCACGGGCGCGCTCTTCACGTTCATGGCCGCGGCCTTCGTCATCTATCTCGTACTGACGGCGATTTCCGACGTTGCGCTGCGGATTCTCGAGCGGCGCTACAGCCGCGGTGTGGCGAGGGCCTGACGATGGAAACGCTGCTCGCCTGGATACCGCTCGACGTCGCGATCATCGCGGAGAACTTCGATCAGTTCCTCTACGGCGTATGGATCACGCTGAACCTGACCTTCCTCGCCCTCCTGCTCGGCGGCCTGATCGCGATCCCGCTCGCGATCGCCCGCGCCTCGCGGCAGCCCGTTCTCAACCCGGTCGTCTGGAGCTACACCTACGTCTTCCGCGGCACCCCGCTTCTGGTCCAGACCTACCTGATCTACTACGGCCTCGGACAGTTCGAGGCGGTTCGCAACAGCTGGCTCTGGGAGCCGGTACTGTCCTCGGCCTGGTGGTGCGCGCTGATCGCGTTCACGCTCAACACCGCCGCGTACTCGACCGAGCTGCTGCGCGGCGCGATCATCGACACCCCCAAGGGCGAGGTGGAGGCGGCCGTCGCCACGGGCCACTCCTACTGGAGCCGGATGCGTCGGATCGTGCTGCCGTCGGCTTTCCGTCGCGCCATCCCGGCATACTCGAACGAAGTGATCTTCATGCTGCACGGATCGGTCGTGGCGAGCACGATCACCCTGCAGGACATCCTCGGAGCCGGACGCTGGCTCAACGGGCGCTACTACCTCGCCTACGAAGGCTTCATCACCGCGGCGGTCCTCTATTTCGTCATCGTCTTCGCCATCACCCGCGTCTTCCGCTGGCTCGAGCGGCGGTACCTGCGCCATCTCGGCCCCCGCGAGGCAACGATGCGCCCCGCGGCGGGGACCGAGACCGAGACCGTCGCCAACACCATGGACAGAACATGATCCAACGGCATCACACGGGGCCGCGCATGAGCCGGATCGTGCGGCACAACGGCACCGTCTATCTCTGCGGCCAGGTCGGCGCCGGTGCGGATGTAACCGAGCAGACCAAAGACTGCCTCGCCCGCGTCGAGTCGCTGCTGCAGGAGGCGGGATCGTCGAAGGCGCACATCCTGCAGGCGATCATCTGGCTCGCGCATATGAGCGACTTCGATGCGATGAACGAAGTCTGGGAAAGCTGGGTGTCCGAGGGCCACGCGCCGGCGCGCGCCTGCGGCGAGGCGCGGCTGGCCGGATCGGAGCTGCTTGTCGAAGTGATCGTCACCGCCGCCGTTGCGGAAGAGACGAAAGGAGAGGGAGCATGAGCGAACGGACCTGCATCGTCATCGGCGCCGGGATCGACTGCGGCAAGCGGCGCCGGGGCTGCGTCATGGGGCCGGACGCCTATCGTACTGCCGGCCTCGCCGCGACGCTCGGCGATCTCGGCTGGCACGTCCAGGATCGCGGCAACCTCGACGGTCCGGCCTGGGTCGCCGACGCGCCGCCCGGCGAGGTTCATGCGCGGGCGGAAACCATCGCCTGGACGCAGATGCTAGCCGAAGCGTCCGAGCAGGCCATGGACGCAGGCTTCCCCGTTTTTCTCGGCGGCGATCACGCGCTCTCGCTCGGCACCGTGGCGGGCGCCGCCGCGCATGCGGCGAAGACGGGCCGCCCACTCTTCGTGCTGTGGCTCGATGCGCATCCCGACATCAACACGCCGGCCACGACCGCCTCTGGCAACCTGCACGGCACGCCGATCGGCTACGTGACCGGTCAGCCGGGCTTCGACGGCTTCCCGGCCCTGACGGCACCGGTCCCGCCCGGAAACATCTGCTTCATCGGCCTGCGCTCTATCGACCGGCCGGAGCGCGAGGCGATCGCCGCGCGCGGCATGATTGCGATCGACATGCGCCAGGTCGACGAGCGCGGCATCGCTGCGCCGCTGGCGGATTTCCTGGCTCAGGTCGAGCAGGCCAATGGCCTTCTGCACGTCTCTCTGGACGTCGACTTCCTCGAGCCCGGCATTGCTCCCGCTGTCGGCACCACGGTCCCCGGCGGGGCCACCTTTCGCGAGGCACACCTGGTCATGGAGATGCTGCACGACAGCGGTCTCGTGACCTCCCTCGATCTCGTCGAGTTGAATCCATTCCTCGATGAGCGCGGCCGCACCGCCTCGCTCATGGTCGACCTCACAGCGTCCCTCTTCGGCCGCCGCGTCTTCGACCGCGCCACGCACAGCCTTTTCTGAGAGCGCCCATGCCCGCCCCCGCACCGTCCGAGCTCGCCTTCATCCGGTTCGTCAGCGTCGAGAACATGATGACGCTCATCCACAACATAGGCGTCGAGACCATGCTCGGCGATCTGGTCCGCTACATCGAGGAGGATTTCCGCCGGTGGCACCTCTTCGACAAGACGCCCCGCGTCGCCAGCCATTCGCCGGTCGGAGTGATCGAGCTGATGCCGACCTCTGACGGCGAGGTCTATGGTTTCAAGTACGTGAACGGCCATCCGAAGAACACACAGGAGGGCTTGCAGACCGTCACCGCCTTCGGGCTCCTGGCGCGTGTCGACACCGGTTATCCGGTGCTCCTGTCGGAGATGACGATGTTGACCGCGCTCCGCACTGCGGCGACAAGCGCCATGGTGGCGAAGCACCTCGCGCCGAAGGGCGGTCGGACGATGGCGATGATCGGCAACGGCGCGCAGTCGGAGTTCCAGGCGCTCGCCATGCACGCGGTCTGCGGGATCGACCGCCTGCGCCTGTACGACATCGACGGCGCCGCAACCGAAAAGACCGTCCGCAATCTCAGTAGCCACGGCTTCGACCTCGTGCCCTGCGCGAGGCCCGAAGACGCGATCGAGGGCGCACAGATTATCACCACGTGCACCGCCGACAAGCAGTACGCCACGATCCTGACCGACAACATGGTCGGCGCGGGCGTGCACATCAACGCGATCGGCGGCGACTGCCCGGGCAAGACCGAGCTCCATCGCGACATCCTCGGCCGCTCCGACGTCTTCGTGGAATACACGCCCCAGACGAGGATCGAGGGCGAGATTCAGCAGATGCCGCCGGACTTCCCCGTAACCGAGATGTGGCAGGTGCTGAGCGGCGAGGCCGCGGGCCGCACCTCGGATCGCCAGATCACGCTCTTCGACGGCGTGGGCTTCGCGATCGAGGATTTCTCCGCCCTCCGCTACGTCCGCGACCGGCTCGACGATACGGGCGACTACCAGAACCTCGACATCATCGCCGACCCCGACGATCCGAGAGATTTGTTTGGAATGCTCCAGCGCGCGAGGGCTGTGTGATGCTGGAAGAGCTGCTCCGAAGATTGCGCGACATACCTAGCGGGACGAAGGCGAGCTTCTCGATTGATTCATGCCCCATACTGTCCGGCACCGGCGCTCGGCGCACGCATGACGCGCGATCTGGGGCCGCGGAAAAATCCGCGTCGCTATGCGGTCGCCTCTACTTGGCAACACTCCAGACAACGGCTCGCCAGTCAGTGACCTAGAGGAAGTCTTGTTTGACTGCGTCACGGGGCGTTCGACCCTGCGGTCGAGCGCGATTATTGCGCCCTTTGACGGTAGCCTATTTCGCGAACACTATAGTGCGGCTCCCGCACAAAAGAACGCGGCGCTCGAGGTGGCTCTTCACCGCGCGGGCGAGCACGCGGGACTCGGTGTCGCGGCCGATGGCGACGAGGTCGTCGCCGGTGTCGGCATGGCTGACGCGGGCGACGTCCTGCTCGATGATCGGGCCCTCGTCGAGGTCGGCGGTGACGTAGTGGCTGGTGGCGCCGATCAGCTTCACCCCGCGCTGGTACGCCTGCTTGTAGGGGTTCGCGCCCTTGAACGCCGGCAGGAACGAATGGTGAATATTGATCGCCCGGCCGGAGAGCTTGCGGGTAAGGTCGTCGGAGAGAACCTGCATGTACCGGGCGAGGATGACGAGCTCGGCGCCGGTCTCGGCGACGAGATTGAGGAGCGCCGCCTCCTGCTGCGGCTTCGTCTCGATCGTCACCGGCAGGTGGACGAAGCGGATGCCCTCGTGGTCGGCGATGCGGCGGGCGTCCTCATGGTTCGAGACGATCGCGACGACCTCGGCGCGGAGCCAGCCGACGCGGATCTGGTAAAGCAGGTGCAGGAGCGCGTGGTCGAACTTCGAGACCATGGCAATGATCCTCGGCGCGCTCGCAGCGTCCACCACTTTCAGGTCGAGGCCGAGCTTCTCGG
>JAGRKY010000179.1 GCA_020442095.1 Bauldia sp. | reverse complement strand
GCGCAGCCCGCGGACGGGTGGGGCGTCGCGCGCAACGGGACTCGTGCATCGCTAAACCTCCAACGCCGATCCACGGCCCGCCTTCTCTCCCGGTCGGGAGAGGATAGCGCAGCACGGCCGCCTGCGGCGGATGCGGAGCTTGGTGAGGAATTACGGGAGGGCAACAGAGATTACGCCGCCTGTATCGACCGCCGCCCCACCCCCGGCCTGCGGCCGGACCCTCCCCTCCCGGGGAGGGATGACGCTGCACCGCCTCGAACGACGGCCCTGCCTGTCAGCGCCTGCCCCGGTGTCCTTGTCCCGCACCGGCGCCGGGCTATCCCGCCCCGCGCAGCGGGGAGGGGGGACCATCGCGCAGCGATGGTGGGAGGGGCATGAGCACACCCAACCTCCTCATCCTGAGGTGCTTCGCGAAGCGAAGCCTCGAAGGACGCACCGGGGACACGCGAGTCATCCATCGCTCCCCGTTCCATGGGGGAGGATCGCCACGGCACCCGTCACGCCTCCCCGCCAAAACTTCACGAGATGCATGCGCCATCGCTTTGTTTATGATAAAGCGGTGCCGCTTGGGCCGTGAGATGAGACTGGCGAGACAACAGGGGGAATGGGCTGTGGCGATCAGTGACCGTCGGATGGTGTATCGGGCCGCTCTGGCCGCCATCTTGATCTCGACCATCGGCCTGTCCGCCTGCGGCCGCAAAGGTCCGCTCGAACCGCCGCCAAGCGCCAAGGCGACGGAACAGCCGGCCGATCCCGCGGCCACGCCGCCGCCCCAGTAGTTTTCGACGCCGCGGAACACCCGTGAACCATTTCGAATACAGGAACGGCGTCCTCCACGCCGAAGACATTCCCGTGCCCGATATCGCCGCCGCGGTCGGGACGCCCTTCTATTGCTATTCGACCGCGACGCTCGTCCGCCATTACCGGGTCTTCGCCGGGGCGATGGACGGCCTCGACACGATGATCTGCTACGCCATGAAGGCGAATTCCAACCAGGCGATCATCCGCACCTTCGTCGAGGAAGGCGCCGGGCTCGATGTCGTCTCCGAGGGCGAGCTCCGCCGGGCGCTTGCCGCCGGGGCTTCGCCTGAGAAGATCGTCTTCGCCGGCGTCGGCAAGACGGCGCGCGAGATCGCCTTCGCCATCGACACCGGCATCTACTGCTTCAACGTCGAATCCGAGCCCGAGCTCGACCTGATCTCGGAGATCGCCGCCTCGAAGGGCGCCGTCGCTTCGGTCGCGATCCGCGTCAACCCCGATGTCGACGCCAAGACCCACGCCAAGATCACCACTGGCAAGTCGGAGAACAAGTTCGGCATTCCGTATGACCGCGCCCGCGACGTCTATGCCCATGCGGCGCGGCTTCCCGGCATTCGCGCGTCCGGCGTCGACATGCATATCGGCAGCCAGATCACCGACCTCACCCCCTTCGACACCGCCTATGGCCTGATGGCCGATCTCGTCCGGACGCTTCGCGACGACGGCCACGAGATCGACCATGTCGATGCCGGCGGCGGCCTCGGCATCCCCTACCGGCTCGACGACCCGCCGCCGCCCGAGCCGCATCTCTATGGCGAGATCATCCGCCGCCGCCTCGGCAACCTCGGCTGCCGGATCCTCTTCGAGCCCGGCCGGGTCTTCGTCGGCAATGCCGGCATCATGGTCACCCGGGTCGTCTACGTGAAGGCCGGCGCGGCCAAGACCTTCGTCG
>JAGRKY010000178.1 GCA_020442095.1 Bauldia sp. | reverse complement strand
GGGCATCCGGCTCGGCACCCCGGCCTGCACGACCCGCGGCTTCGGCATCGCCGAGTTCCGCCAGGTCGGCGCTCTGATTGCCGAGGTCCTCGACGCGGTCGCGCAGTCGGAGGACGGCTCCGCCCCGCTGGTCGAGGCTTCGGTCAAGGAAAAGGTTCATGCGCTGACCGCCCGGTTCCCGATTTATTCGGACTGAGCGAAGCGCGGATTACGGCCAAGACGCATGCGCTGTCCGTTCTGCGGCAATCCCGACACCCAGGTGAAGGACTCGCGGCCTTCCCAGGACAATACTGCGATCCGCCGCCGCCGGGTCTGCCCCGACTGTGGCGGTCGCTTCACCACCTTCGAGCGGGTGCAGCTCCGCGAGCTGATGGTCGTGAAGAAGAACAACCGCAGGGTTCCCTTCGATCGCGACAAGCTGATGCGCTCCGTCCAGGTGGCGCTGCGCAAGCGGCAGGTCGACCCCGAGCGGGTCGAGCGGATGGTCAATGGCATCGTCCGCCAGCTCGAGAGCTCGGGCGAGAGCGACATCCCGTCGGAGACGATCGGCCATCTGGTCATGGAGGGGCTTCGCGGCCTCGATACCGTCGCCTATGTGCGGTTCGCCTCGGTCTACAAGAATTTCCGCGAAGCCAAGGATTTCGAAGCCTTCGTCGGCGAGTTGTCGGAAGAGCCGAGCATCGGCCTCAGCGGGGACGACGACTGATGGGCGCCGGCACGGGCGTTCCGGCGGAGCTCGACCGGCGGCTGATGGCGGCGGCGCTCAGGATCGGGCGGCGGAATCTCGGCCGTACCTGGCCCAATCCCGCCGTCGGGGCGATCGTGACGCGGATGGAGGACGGCAACGCGATCGTGGTCGGCCGCGGCTGGACCGCGCCCGGCGGCCGTCCCCATGCCGAGCCCATTGCGCTCGAGCAGGCCGGCGAGGCGGCGCGCGGCGCCACCGTGTACGTGACGCTCGAACCCTGTTCCCACACCGGCAAGACGCCGCCCTGCGCCTCGGCCCTGATATCGGCCGGCGTCGCCCGGGTGGTGATGGCGCTGGAAGATCCCGACCCGCGGGTCTCGGGCAGGGGCAGGGCGATGCTGGAGGAAGCCGGGATCAGGGTCGATACCGGCGTCCTCGCCGACGTCGCACGGCGCGACCATGCCGGCCATATCTCGCGGGTGACCCGCGGACGGCCGCAGGTGACGCTCAAGCTCGCCGTTTCCGCCGACGGCATGATCGGCCGCCGCGAAGGCGAGCGGATGATGATCACCGGCAAGCCGGCGCTGACCGCCGTCCAGGCGATGCGCGTCGAGTCTGACGCGGTGATGGTCGGGATCGGGACCGTCCTCGTCGACGATCCGCGGCTGACGGTGCGGTTGCCGGGGCTGGAAGCGCGCTCGCCGGCACGGATCATCCTCGACCCGTCGGCGCGGCTGCCGCTCGACACCAAGCTGGTGGCGACGGCCGGCGAGGTGCCGGTCATCGTGATCGTCGGCCCGGCGGCGGGAGCCGACGCCAAGGCGGCGCTGATCGGAGCCGGCGTCAAGGTGATCGAGACGAGCGACGGGCCGAACGGCCTCAACCTGCCGGAGGCGCTTGCCGATCTGGCGGAGGAGGGCTTCACACGCGTCTTCGTCGAGGGCGGGGCGCGGGTTGCGGCGTCGCTGCTCGCCGACGACCTCCTCGACGAGATCGTGCTCTTCCGCGCGCCGGTCGTCGTCGGGCCGGACGGTGTCCGCGCCCTTGAAGGGTATGCATTATCGGCGATCGAGCGCAGTCCGCGGTTTCGCCAGATCGAAGCCGCGACGGTCGGGGACGACCAGATGCGACGCTATCTCAGAGCCTGAGCGAGGAGCCATGTTCACCGGAATCGTCTCGGACGTTGGAACGGTCATCAGCAACGGTCAGCGCAATGACGTGCAGCGCATTGCCATCGCCTGCAAGTTCAAGCCGGAGGACCTCGTCATCGGCGGCTCGATCGCCTGCAACGGCATCTGCCTGACCGTCGTTTCCCGCGACGACGGCTCGGACGGCGAGACCATTTTCGAGGTCGATGCCGCGCCGGAAACACTAGAAGTTACAACGGCATCCGACTGGGATCTCGGACGGCGCCTCAACCTCGAAAGGCCGCTCAAGGTCGGCGACGAGCTGTCCGGCCACATGGTCAGCGGCCATGTCGACGCCATGGTCTCGGTCGTCGAGCGCGAGGACCTCGGCGAGACGACCCGCTTCTGGTTCGAGCTGCCGGAGAAGATCGGCCGGCTGGTCGCGCCCAAGGGCTCGGTCGCCCTCGACGGAACCTCCCTGACCGTGAACTCGGTGAAGGACGACCGCTTCGACTGCCTGCTCATCCCGCACACCCTCCAGGTGACGAACTGGAACGAGCGGAAGAAGGGGGATCGGGTCAACCTCGAGGTCGATCTGATCGCCCGATATGTTGCGCGGCTCGCGGAAACAGCCTAAGTCGCGACCTGCATTTCCGAGACAGGTCCGACTGCCATGGCGACTTCGCCGCATCTTCTGATCATCGACGCCCGTTTCTACGTGGATATCGCCGAGGAACTGGTCCGCGGGGCCACCCAGGCGATCGCCGCGGCAGGCGGGACCTACGACCACATCTCCGTGCCCGGCGCCTTCGAGATTCCGGCGGCGATGGCGATGGCGGTCGCGGCCATGGCCGACGGCGGAACCCGATATGACGGCTTCGTGCTCCTCGGCTGCGTCATCCGCGGCGAGACGAGCCATTACGACATCGTCGCCGGCGAATCCGGGCGCGCGATCATGGATCTGGCGGTGGCCGGTCCGCTTGCCGTCGGCAACGGCATCCTGACCGTCGACAACCGCGAGCAGGCGATGGTCCGGGCGCGGGTCGACAACAAGAACAAGGGGGGCGCGGCCGCCGAGGCGGCGCTTGCGATGATCGCGACGCGGGAACGCCTCGGCGCCGGACGATGAGCGACGCCCGGCCGGCAAAACCCGCGAACCAGCGCGGCGCCGCGCGCCTCGCGGCCGTGCAGGCGCTCTACCAGATGGACCTTGCGGGCGCGACGCTGCCCGACGTGCTGGCCGAATTCGAGGCCTATCGGCTCGGCCGCGTCGTCGATGGCGAGCAGTATCGCGACGCCGACGAGGCCTTCTTCCGCGATCTCGTCTCCGGCGTGGTGCGCGACCAGCGTGCGCTCGATCCGGCGATCCACCAGGCGCTTACCCCGGGCTGGCCGCTGACCCGGATCGACGCGACCCTCAGGGCGATCCTCCGCTCCGGCGCCTATGAGCTCGCAAGCCGGTCGGACGTGCCGGGCAGGGTGGTGATCACCGAATATGTCGACGTGGCGCGCGCCTTCTTCGATGCCGAAGCCGCCGGCATGGTCAATGCCGTCCTCGACAAGCTCGCCCGTTCCTGCCGGCCGGCAGAATTCACGGCCACCCAGCGGACGTGACCGGGCATGGCGGCCGACCGACCCGGCGAATTCGAGCTGATCGCGCGGTATTTTCGCCCGCTCGCCTCTGATCCCGGTGCTTTCGGCCTGATCGACGATGTCGCGGTCTATGTGCCGCCGCATGGCGAGGATCTGGTCCTCAAGGCCGACCTCATCGCTGCCGGTATCCATTTCTTCCCCGACGATCCTCCCGAGGCGATCGCGGCCAAGGCGCTGCGGGTCAACCTCTCCGATCTGGCCAGCAAGGGCGCGACGCCGGTCGGCTACCTGATGTCGATCGCGCTCGGCAGCGACTGGACCGAGGACTGGATCAGGGCTTTCTGCGAGGGGCTTGCGGCCGACCAGGAGCGCTATGGCGTCTCCCTCTTCGGCGGCGACACCAACCGGGCGGCGGGCGGCACGACGGTCTCGATATCGGCCTTCGGGCTCGCGCCCGCTGGCAGCGTCGTGCGGCGCGCCGGGGCGGCGCCGGGCGACGTGGTCTTCGTCTCCGGCACGATCGGCGATGCGGCGCTCGGGCTGCGTATCCGGTTGGGGACGATCGACGCGATGCCCGCGGGCAAGGCGGCCGATCATCTCCTCGACCGCTATCTCTATCCCCAGCCGCGCACCGGGCTCGCGCCGGTATTGCGGCGCTATGCGACCGCCTCGCTCGATATATCCGACGGCCTCGTCGGCGACTTCGCCCACCTTTGCCGGGCGTCGCGCGTCGGTGGCGAGATCGTCGCGGACGCGGTGCCGCTTTCGGCGGGCGCACGCGCGCTGGTCGAGGCCGATGCGACCGCGCTGCCGACCATCCTCAACGGCGGCGACGACTACGAGATTCTCGCCGCGGTGCCGGAGCCGGACGCCGAGCGATATGCCGAGGAGGCTGCCGAGGCGGGCGTGCCGGTGACGCGAATCGGGCGCGTCGTCGAAGGCGAGGGGACCCCGGTGGTCCGGAATGCCGATGGCGGCGTATTGACGCTACACGGGACGAGTCACATACATTTCTAGGCGCTGAAGGATAGAACGGGTCCAAAAGCCCGCCCCGGGGAGACGCTTCTTGACCGAACAAGCCCTCGACGTCCCTTCCGCCTCGGAAGACTCCCACGCTCGCCGCAACGCCTTCATCCTGTCGGCGGCGTCTGCCGTAAACGGCGGAATCCCGCCGATCGGGATCACGCTCGGCGGGTTGGCGGGAATCTATCTCCTCGGCCCGGACAAGTCGCTTGCGACACTGCCGGTGAGTGGCTTCAACCTCGGCGTGGCGATGGGCGCGATTCCGGCTGCGATGCTGATGCGGCGGATCGGGCGACGCTCCGGCTTCATGACCGGAACGTTTTTCGCGATGATCGGCGGGATCATCGCGGCTTCGGCCGTGATTCTCGGGCAGTTCTGGATCCTGTTCGCGGGATTCGTGACCGTCGGGCTGTCGACCTCCTTCGTCCAGCAATATCGCTTCGCCGCTGCCGACAGCGGCGATGCGGCGTTTCGCGCCAAGGCGATTTCCTGGGTGATGATGGGCGGCATCGCCGCGGCGGTTATCGGCCCGCAGACCGTCATCTTCACCCGCAACCTGCTCGATCCGATCCCTTTTGCGGGGTCCTTCTTCGCCATGTCGGTGCTGGCGGTGATCGGATTCCTCATCCTGTCGCAGCTTGGCGGCAACGCGAGGGAGGCACCAAAGGTCGCAACGACATCCGGCGGGCGCTCGCTGTCGGAAATCGCTCGTCAGCCGCGCTTCATCGTCGCGGTGGCCTGCGCAATGGGATCCTATGCGCTGATGGCGCTGGTGATGACCGCCGCGCCGCTCGCCATGGTCGCCTGCGGGCTCGGCGAGGATAATGCGGCGCTCGGCATCCAGTGGCATGTCCTGGCGATGTTCGGGCCGAGCTTCTTCACCGGACGGCTGATCGCCCGGTTCGGGGCCGAGGCGATCATCACGATCGGTCTCGCGCTTCTCGCCGGCTGCGGTGCCGTTGCGCTCGCCGGGATTGATCTCGCCCATTTCTGGCTGGCGCTGATACTCCTCGGGGTCGGCTGGAATTTCGGCTTCATCGGTGCAACCGCGATGCTGACCCAGACCTACCGCCCGGAAGAGCGCGGCAAGGTCCAGGGACTGAACGATTTCCTCGTTTTCGGGACCGTCGCCGTTGCGTCTTTCAGCTCCGGCACGCTGTTCAGCACCCTGGGATGGGAGTGGATCAACATCGTTGTTTTCCCGGTGGTCGGGCTTTGCCTGATGGGCGTGATGGTCGCGGTTGTCATCAAGCAGCGGATGCCCCTGTGATCAATGCCTGCAGCGCCTTGTAAGGTCGGAATCGATTTGCTACATCACCCCGCGATTTACCGGCGGTCGTGGCGGAATTGGTAGACG
>JAGRKY010000177.1:1539-2946 GCA_020442095.1 Bauldia sp. | reverse complement strand
CTCGAGGCGATCATCAAATGGGGCATCGGCACCGACGGCATCGACAAGGTCGCAGCGGCCGAACTCGGCATCGCCGTCTACAACACGCCCGGCGTCTTCTCCGAGGAAGTCGCCGACTGCGCCGCCGGCTATGTCGTCAACCTCGCCCGCGGCCTCCACCGGATGAGCGGCTCGGTCTGGTCCGGCGGCTGGCTCAAGGTCGAGGGCACCTCGCTCACCGGGAAGACCGCCGGCGTCATCGGGCTCGGCGGCATCGGCCGGGCGACCTGCCGCCGGCTCAAGGCCTTCGGCATGACGGTGCTCGGCTACGATCCTGCCGCGATCGATCCCGCCCTGGTGCAGAAGGAAGGCGCGACCCAGGTCGGCCTCGACCAATTGCTCTCCGACAGCGATTTCGTCGTCGTCACCTGCGCCCTGACGCCCGAAAGCTTCCATCTCCTGTCGACCGAGGCCTTCGCCCGGATGAAGGACGGCGTCCGGCTCGTCAACGTCGCCCGCGGCCCGATCGTCGACGAACCGGCGTTGGTTGCCGCCCTCGAAAACGGCAAGGTGGCGACCGCGGCGCTTGACGTCTTCGAGACCGAGCCGCTTCCCGCCGATAGCCCGCTCCGCAAGTTCGACCACCTGATGTTCGGCACCCATAACGGCTCGAACACCGCCGAGGCGGTCGATCGCGTCAACCGCCTGACGGTCGATCTCGCCTACGACCTTTTCGGCATCTCGGGTCAGCCGCCGCGGCTGGTGCCGCTGGTCACCGCCTGAGCCGTCGCGATACGCCCGGCCGGGCCGGTTTTCGCGTCCGCGTCCCCCGTTCCGGACGGCCGATTTCGGTCGGCGCTGATTCGCGAATACCCCCGCCCGGTGCCCCCCGGCGACCGACGATCCGGGCGTCGCGGCCCGCTTTCCGGGACCGGCGTGCAACACACCGCCGATCTTTGCCGGATACCGGCCGCAAACCGGCGCGAAACCGCCGGTATTAGGACTTCGTTAAGCATAATTCGACACGGTTAACGTTCTGGAAACTGGCCGCTTTCGCCGATGGCGACTCGCCGGCCGAGCCGAAGCCGTGTGATTGATCTTGGCCGAGCACATCCCGTCAGGAATCGCGCTTGCTGCCAGGCGCGTTCTGGCGCGTCGGGACAAGGCGCTGTTTCTTGCCCTGGCCGTCATGTGCTCGCTCGCCGGCTGCGCCGCGGGGCCGCGCGTCGCCGGGGTCGCGACCGAGCTCCCCGCCAACGATTCCTTCGTGACGCTGCCGCCCGGTGGACCGGCGACGATCAGCGTCCTCGAAAAGAAGTTCAATGATGCCGTCGTCCGCGAGACCATCCTCGCCACCAATTCCCGGGTCTCGGGCCAGAACTTCCTCAACATCACGCTCTACGGCCCGGTCGGCTATCGCACCATCCG
>JAGRKY010000177.1:0-1431 GCA_020442095.1 Bauldia sp. | reverse complement strand
TACGGCCCCTTCGGCTTCGCCACCGGCATCGCAAAGACCGGCGATCGCTGCCTCTATGCCTGGCAGCAGATCGCCCGCCACCAGGATCAGATCCTGCCGATGATCGGCTCGGTCGGTATCCGGCTGCGCCTCTGCGATGCCCATGCCAGCGAGCAGCAGCTGCTCTCGGTGATGTACGGCTTCACCATCGTCGGCTACCTGCCGTCGCCGATGTGGAACCCCTACGGCAACCCGCCGCCGGTCAGCGAAAGCCTCGGCGGTGCGTCGGCGCCGTTCGAGCCGACGCTGCCGGTCGAGCCGAAGCCGGTCCGGCCCGCGCCCTCCAGGCCGGCGCCCGCACCGGCGACGCCGCCGCTCGTCAAGGGGCCGATCGTCCCGTTGCCGGAACCCGAGACCGTCCAGGACTACGTCCGCGTGCCGGATCCAGGCGGCTGAGAGGGAGGGCTTTGTCAACCATTCGTTAGGCATAGTCACGATTGACACCGCACTGCCGCAAAAAGGCGCCGGGGATTAGCGATCCCGGAACCGGGAGCGGAGATAACCCCAGAGGGGAGCCGATTCAGGCAAGAGCAGCAAAACGCGAATGGCAAAGATCGGACTGGGACTTCTTTGGGCGATGGCGGCAGCGGCGGCGCTCTTTCTGATAACGCTGCCGATCAGTCTGCAGGCGCAGTTGATCGCCGGATCGCTCGTGGTCACCGCGATGATCGCCCTCAAGGTCGTCAGGCCGGTGGGCATCTGGCGGCTGATGTCGCTGGCGCTCGGCTCGGCGATCGTCCTGCGCTACGTCTACTGGCGCTCGACCGAGACCATCCCGCCGCTCAATCAGCCCGAGAATTTCGTACCCGGCGTCCTGCTTTTCCTCGCCGAGCTCTACAACGTCTTCATGCTCTTCCTGAGCCTCTTCGTCGTCGCCAAGCCGATGGAGAGCCGCGTCGCGCCGAAGCTGAAGGAATATCCCAGCGTCGACGTCTTCGTCCCGACCTACAACGAGGACGCCGCCCTGCTCGCGACGACGCTCGCCGCGGCCAAGGGCCTCGACTATCCGGAAGACAAGCTCACCATCTGGCTGCTCGACGACGGCGGCACCGACCAGAAGTGCAATTCCGACAACGTCGAGGAAGCGGTCGCGGCGCAGCAGCGCCGCGCCCAGCTTCAGAAGCTGTGCAAGGACCTGGAGGTCAGGTACCTGACCCGCGCCCGCAACGAACACGCCAAGGCCGGCAACCTCAACAACGGCCTCGAGCATTCGACCGGCGATCTCGTCGCGGTCTTCGATGCCGACCACGCCCCGGCCCGCGACTTCCTCACCGAGACCGTCGGCTATTTCGCCGAGGACGAGAAGCTCTTCCTCGTCCAGACGCCGCACTTCTTCATCAATCCCGACCCGCTCGAGCGCAACCTCAAGACCTTCGACAAGATGCCGTCCGA
>JAGRKY010000176.1 GCA_020442095.1 Bauldia sp. | reverse complement strand
CCCATCGCCACCCGCTGGCGCTGGCCGCCGGAAAGCTGGCGCGGCAGCCGGTGGAGCAGGGATTCGAGCTTGAGGATCTCGGCCGAGCGCCGCACCCGGGTCGCGATCTCGTCACGGGCGACGCCGGCGAGGCGCAACGCGAAACCCATGTTCTTCTCGACGCTCATATGCGGATAGAGCGCGTAATTCTGGAAGACCATCGCGATGTCACGATCCTTCGGCGGATCGAGGTTGACCACCTTGTCGCCGATGCGGATCTCGCCGCCGGTGACGTCCTCGAGCCCCGCCACCATCCTGAGCAGGGTAGACTTGCCGCAGCCCGACGGCCCGACCAGGGTGACGAATTCGCCGTTCTCTATGTCGATGTCGACGCCGTGCAGCACCTCCGTGTCACCGAAAGATTTCCGCAGCTCCTTGACGACAACACTGGCCATTCAGACGTCCCCCGGCACGATACTGGCATGGTCGGATCGCTGGTCGATCCGCCTGTTGCGCTACGGGTATTGACCCGGAACCGGAAAATGATAGCCTTCCGCCCGAACGAACGCAATTACATTACAATGGAACATCCGGCCGATAACGATCGTGTCGTAGTCGCGCACCGGAGACACGGATTTCGAGCAGGACGGGGAACGCATGGGGCAGGGTCAACTTACCGGATCGAACGGCGTCACGGGTGAATCGGCGCCGTACCGGAGGCTTCGCGAGCTTGGCATCACGCTGCCGGCCGCCCCGAAGCCGGTCGCCAATTTCGTCACCGCGGTGCGCGACGGGGACTATCTCTTTCTGTCGGGCCAGGGGCCGCTGGAAGCGAGCGGCGTCGAGCATCACGGCAAGGTCGGCGCCGGCGTCAGCGTCGAGGAGGCCTACCAGCATGCCCGCATCACCGCGATCAATCTGCTCGCGGTCATCCACGACAACCTCGGTTCGCTCGACAAGGTGCGCCGGGTGGTCAAGGTGCTCGGCATGGTCAATGCCGACCCGGCCTTCGACAGCCATCCCAAGGTGATCGACGGCTGTTCGGACCTCTTCGTCGCGGTCTTCGGCGAAGAGATCGGCCGCCACGCCCGCTCCGCCGTCGGCATGGGCTCGCTGCCAAGCCAGATCACCGTCGAGATCGAGGCGATCGTCGCGGTGCATGACCGGTAGTCGTATTAAGGATTGCCGATCAATCGCTGCCGCCGACAGAACGCGCGACCGTCTGGCCCGTGACGGTCGGGGCGACGATGTCCTTCGCACCCCGGCTCGGACAAGATCTCAAATCCTCGCGTCAATGAAATTTGGAAGGCCGTTGGTGAGCTACGCGAGCAGGCGTTGACTACGACTTGGGCACGAGGAAGGGGCTGCATTCCTTGCCGAGCCCACCAAGCGACATCTTGTTGGCGTCACAGCAGTCGAGCCCGTCCTTACCGACATAAGCTTTCGATTGGCAGGCGGCAGGTAAAAGGCGACTCCAATCGTTCCCATGCGGGCCACCCGTTGCCTTCTTCTCGTAGGCGCAGTCATACTTACGCTGCTTTGTAATGTCCGAAGAATATTTCTTGTTGAAATCTTTCTCACCCAAGGCGAGGCATTCCTTCCAAAGGATTGCATCGTCGTTTTTTCGTTTTTCTGCGGCCGCTATGACCGCCAAGCACTTTTGGTTTTCCGGTTCATTCAGACAGTAGATTTTGTTTTCGATCAGTCTCGCATATTGCCTGCTGAACGATTTGCATTCATCGACCAAAGGCTTGGGAAGGTCCGGCTTCGAGCAGTATTCTTCATAAAATGCCGGCGTGAAGTCAAATCGAAAAACATCTGGACCGTTGCCACGATATACTACATTCAGACAGGACGAATCTTCGTCTCCAAAACAAATTCGGCAGGGTTCTCCCGATTTACACTTAGCGGGATTTAGTCGGGTGCTTGAAGGCAGCGACGCATATTTTGTCCCGTTGTGGCTCGGGTGAAATACAACATGGGAATCGCAGTTGTTCGGGCATGAATAGCCATCACTATAGATCGTCGGCTTGAAAGTTTCTGCAGCTGAGCCCCCCGTACCAAGCACGAAGGCCAACATGATCGAGCCTATAACGATCCAAAGCGTCCTCACCGGAAAACTCCCAAGTAAAGAGAGCGAGCATCACACGGCACGGCAAAGTAACATTTTTCTTGAATACAACTATAGAACGAAATTGCAAGTTGATTCTGCAATGGCGGCCGCTATTCGCAGTCGAACTTGGATGGTGAGGACGGTGCGGTCTTGGCGCCCTGGTCGATCTCAGGGGTCGCGCCAGCCGAGCGCCCGCTCGATCTTTTCCGAGGCCCGGCACACCGCCGCCGCGTAGAAGTCGCGCTTTTCCACCACCTTGTGCTCCGGCAGCACGATCGAGATCGTCGCCACGCACTGCCCGGTCCGGTCGCAGATCGGCGAGGCGACGCAGGAGACCAGGAAGTCGGTCTCGCTGATCTGGATCGACAGCCGGTCGTCGAGCGCCTGGCGGGAGAGGCCGGCAAGCAGCACCGGGTCGGTCTCGGCCCGTTCGGTCGGGGACATCTTGGCGCTCTTCCGGAAGACGTCGAGCCGCTCCTTGTCGGGCAGGTGCCCGACCAGCAGCCGCCCGGACGCTGTCCAGTTGAGCGGCACCCGCGTCCCCACCTCGGAGGTCACCCGGAAATGGCCGGGTCCGTCGGCCATCGCCAGCACCACCATCCGGTCGCCGTCCCGCCCGCAGATCTGGACGGACTCGTTCACCTCCCGGCAGAGCTCGTGCATCTCGTGGGTCGCCCGGCCGAGGAAATCGAGCGAATGCGCATAGGCCAGCCCGTAGTGATAGAGCCGCGGCCCGAGCCAGACCGTCTTGTCGCCGCGGTTGGAGAGCAGGTCGCGGGCGATCAGGTCGTCGATGATCGCATAGGTCGTCGACAGCGGCGCGCCGATCGCCTTGGCGATCGCGTAGGCCGTCCACGGCTTCTCCGTCTGGTAGAGATAATCGAGAATCTGCAAGGCGCGGTCGATTCCGCTGACCCGCGTGCGGCGGGGCGCCGGTGCGTCGCCCGGCGCCGGGTCGATCGCCGAAACGTCTGCGGAAACAAGGGTATCTGAGCTCATGGCAGCCTTCTGCGCCATCCAGGCGGATGCGCAGGGCAATCCGTCGGCCGGCCTGATTATTTCACAGCAGCGGAATAGTGCTGTGCCGCGGCCGCGTCAAGTCGCGACGTCGCCTCGTCCACCATTGCCGGGTGAATCTCCTCGAAGATCCGCCTCAGCCGCGGAACCAGGCGCTTCGTCTCCTCTTCGGCCACCCCGGCATAGCCCATTAACAGCCCCTGCATCGATGGTTTGCCGGCAAAGTAAACCGAAAGCGGCGCCAGGTTGATGCCCGCCGCGGCGGCCCGGTCGACCACCTGATGGTCGTCCATGGCGACGCGGAATGGCGCCGCGAGCTGGATGCCGGTGCGGCCGTCGATCGGCGCGAGCCACGGCCCGAGATGGTCGTCCAGGAGCTTGAGAAAGACCCCCCGCCGCCGTCCGTACAGGCGCCGCATCCTGTTGAGATGACGGAAGAAATAGCCCTGCTCGATGAAATCGGCGAGCGCCGCCTGGAGGACGAGGGGGGCGAATTGCCCGGTATTGCTGATCGCCGGCTTGATCCGCTCGGCAAGGTCGGCCGGCAGCACGATGAAGCCGAGCCGGATCGCCGGGAAGAGCGTCTTCGAAAACGTCCCGACATAGATGACGCGCGGGTTGTCGGTCAGTCCCTGCATCGACGGCAGCGGCTGGCCGCGGAAGGTATATTCGCCGTCGAAGTCGTCCTCGATGATCCAGGAATCGGCGGCCCGCGCCACCTCGAGCACCGCCAGCCGCTGTTCGAGCGGCATGGTGATGCCGAGCGGGTGCTGGCAGGAGGGGGTCAGGTAGATCAGTCGCGGCGGCGGGTCCGCGTCGGCCGGCACCCGCCAGCCGTCGCGGTCGACGGGAAGCGGCGCGAGCCGCGCCCCGGCGCCGAGAAAGGCGCCGCGCGCGCCGAGATAGCCCGGTTCCTCCATCCACACAGTGTCGCCTTCGCCGAGCAGCAGCCGCGCCAGCAGGTCGAGGGCCGCCTGGCCGCCGGTCGTCACGACGATCTGCTCCGGCGAGCAGCGCACCCGCCGCATCGCCGAGAGGAAGCTCGCGATCACCTCGCGAAGCTCCGGATGGCCCGAGACATAGTGGTAGCCGAACAGGTCCTCGCCGCCGAAGCGCGCTCGCCGCGACAGGAGGCGGCTCCACGTCTTGAACGGGAATTCGGCAAGCTCCGGGGTTCCCGGATGAAAGGCGGTCCGGCCCGGAAAGGTCCGCACCCTGGGCTGCGCCGCCATCAGCTCGCCGCGCGGGGAAAGCGCGGCGCGACCCCGCTCCGGCGATGGACCGCGCGGCTGCGCGACCGAGGTCGCCGCCGAGACATGCGTCCCCGACCCCCTGCGGCTTTCGAGCAGGCCCTCCGCCGCGAGCTGGTCGAGCGCCGCGATCACCGTGTTCCGCGAGATCGCCAGCTCCCCGGCGAAGGCCCGGATCGACGGCAGGCGCGTCCCCGCCGGCACCGCGCCGTCGAGGATCAGCTCGCGGAGCTGGTCGCAGAGCTGGCGATGCAGCGGCTCGCCGTTCCTCGGCCTCAGCGTGACGAGATCGAGGGGATAGCTGAGCTGTGTCGTAATTGTACCCATTCGATTCCGGGAAAATGGCCCTGTCAGTGGGAACAACGTTAGCCTTAGCCTGTCTCTTGTCAAAGCGTACAGGGAAGCGGGGGCTTCGTTGGCAGTGTCTGAGGTTCGTTTCGCGCTGATCGGGGCCGGGTTCATCGGCCGCATCCACGGCCTCGCTCTCCAGGCCGTGAGCCGCGTCTTCGCCGACGGCCCGCGCGCCGTCGCGACCATCCTTGTCGACCAGGATGCCGCCCTTGCGGAGCGCCAGGCTGCCCAGCTCGGTTTCGCCGAATGGGGCACCGACTGGCGGGCCGCCCTTGACCGGGTCGACGCCGTCATCGTCGCCGTCCCGAGCTTCATGCATCGCGAGATCGCGCTAGGCGCCCTCGCCGCCGGCAAGCATCTCCTGTGCGAGAAGCCGGTCGGCCGCTCCGTCGCCGAGGCCGAGGAGATCGCCATCGCCGCGGCGAAGGCGGGCGTCAGCAACGGCGTCGGCTTCACCTATCTCCGCGCCCCGATGGTCCGCCATGCCGCCGCGATCGTCGCATCGGGCCGGCTCGGCAAGCCGGTCAGCTTCCGCGGCTGGCACGCCGAGGACTATCTCGCCGACCCGGACGCACCTTTTTCCTGGCGGCTTGATGCCTCCCTCGCCGGACGGAGTGGCGCTCTCGGCGACCTCGGCTGGCACATCATCTCCATCGCCCGCGAGATCTGTGGCCCGATCGTCGCGCTGAACGGACTCGCCGAGACCCGCTACACCGAACGCGCCACCGGCAAGCCCGGCGAGCCGCCGCGCGGTGTCGAGAACGAGGACTGGGCCGGCATGCTCACCCGCTTCGCGACCGGCGCCGTCGGCAGCATCGAGGCGAGCCGCATCGCCCATGGCCGCAAGATGGATATCGGCTTCGACCTCACCTGCGAGCGCGGCGGCATCGCCTTCCATGGCGAGCGCGCCAACGAGCTGGAGGTCTATCGCCACGGCGACGAGGCGGGCGACCAGGGCTTCAAGACGGTCAGGATCGACGGCGCCCATCCCGGCTATGCCGCCTTCCTGCCCGCCCCCGCCCACGGCCTCGGCTTCAACGACCTCAAGACGATCGAGCTGCACGACTTCCTGCTCGCCATCGCCGCCGGCCGCAATCTCGGCCCCGATCTCGACGAGGCCTGCCGTATCGCCCGGGTCTGCGAGGCGGTGCTCGACTCGTCGGCAAGCGGCGCCCGGATCGAACAGCCGGAGGCCGGCCATCCCGTCGAATCGCAAAAGGAAACCGTTGTCGCATGACCGTCCGGATCGGCATCAATCCCATCACCTGGACGAATGATGACGTCCCCGAGCTCGGCGGCGACACGCCGCTTGAGACCTGTCTCTCCGAGACCCGCGAAGCGGGCTATCTCGGCACCGAGCTCGGCGGCAAGTTCCCGCGCGAACCGGAAGTGCTCGGCCCCATCCTCGATGGCTATGGCCTGAAGCTCGTCGGCGGCTGGTGGGACGGCCGCATCCTTGAGCGCGAGGTCGCGGCCGAATTCGAGGCGCTCGTTCCGCACCTCACCCTCCATCGCGACCTCGGCGCCACCCATGTCGTCTATGCCGACACCTCGCTCGGCCGTCACGACGGCATCTGGCGGCCGATCTCCGACCGGCCGAAGCTCGACGACGCGGACTGGCCCGCCTATGGCCGCAAGGTCACCGAACTCGCCGAGCGCATGCATGATTTCGGTGTCGGCATGGCCTTCCACCACCACATGGGAACCATCGTCGAGACCAATGCCGAGACCGAGCGGCTGATGGCGGTGACCGGCGAGGCCGTCGGGCTTCTCTTCGACACCGGCCACAGCGCCTTTTCCGGCGGCGATCCGCTGGCCCTCCTCGACGCCACGATCGACCGCGTCGTTCATGTCCACTGCAAGGATGCCCGGCCCGACAAGCTCGCCCGCGCCCGCGCCGAGGACATGAGCTTCATGGACGCGGTGCTCGACGGCATCTTCACCGTCCCCGGCGACGGCAGCATCGATTACCCGGCGATCCTTCGCCGGCTGAACGACGCCGGCTACGAAGGCTGGCTCGTCGTCGAGGCCGAGCAGGATCCCAACAAGGCGCACCCGCTGACCTATGCCCGCATGGGCTACGAGAATCTGCTGCGCATGGCGCGCGAGGCCGGCTTCACCGTCGAGACCCGCGAGGATTAGAAAGAAGCAGCGGAATGAAAATGCATTGGAGCAGCAGACGGTGAGTACGGGTTCGACAGGAAAGAAGAGGGTTGTCATCCACGAGGATGACGTCGGGATGAGCCACGGCGCCAACACGGCCTTTGTCGAGCTGTCGAAGCTCGGCACCT
Organism: Bauldia sp.; assembly: GCA_020442095.1. The sequence goes on along the minus strand of JAGRKY010000176.1, from coordinate 620 downwards.
GCAGCTCGGGCTCGGTCATGGTGCCCTGCCCGTGGTTCCCGGAGGCGGCGGAGATTGCCGCGGCCGACCCGAGCCTCGACCTCGGCGTCCATGTCACCCTGACCAGCGAGCAGAAGCCCTATCGCTGGCGGCCGCTCACCGCGCCGCCGCGTTCCGCCGGCATGACCGACGAGTACGGCTACTTCTGGCCGGACGTGCCGAGCGCCCGCAAGGCGGCGCCCGAGGCGGTCGAGATGGAACTCCGCGCCCAGATCGATACGGCGCTCGCCGCCGGCATCGAGCCGACCCACCTCGACGCCCATATGGGCACCGCCCAGATGCCCGAATTCGTCTCGATCTTCCGCCGCCTCGGTCACGACTACAGGCTGCCGGTCCTCCTCGTGAAGAGCCTCGACCGCTACAACCCGGCCTCCTACGCGGGCCCCCTCGATACCGCCCGCTACGACGACGAGGTCGCGAAGGCCAGGGCCGCCGGCGAGCCGGTCTTCGACATCGTCTGCGAGACGCCCTGGGCGCGGACCACCGACGCCGAGACCGCCTATCGCGCCATCTTCGCCGGGATTTCCGACGACCTCACGTTTCTCTCGATGCACTTCAACAAGCCCGGCGACTTCGAGGTG
>JAGRKY010000175.1 GCA_020442095.1 Bauldia sp. | reverse complement strand
GTCACGTCGAGCGCCGTCGTCGGTTCGTCGGCGATGAGCAGCGACGGCTTCATCATCATCGCCATGGCGATCATCACCCGCTGCCGCATGCCGCCCGAGAATTCGTGCGGGAATTGCCTGAGCCGCCGCGCCGCGTCGCCGATGCCGACCCGTTCCAGCATCGCGATCGCCTGGTCCTGCGCCTCCGCGCCGCCCATGCCATGGGCGATCGGCCCCTCGGTCATCTGGCGGCCGATCGACAGCACCGGATTGAGCGAGGTCATCGGCTCCTGGAAGATCATCCCGATCCGTTCGCCGCGGATGCGGCGAAGCGCGTCCGGCGCGATGCCGATGAGGTCCTCGCCTTCGAACCGGGCGCTGCCGCCGGTCACCGTTCCGCTTCCCTTCGGCAACAGGCCCATCAGCGACAGGGCGGTAACGCTCTTGCCCGATCCGGATTCGCCGACGATGGCGAGCACCTCGCCGCGGTCGACGGTGAAGGAGACGCCATGCACCACCTCGCGGCGCTTCCGCGCCGGGCCGAAGGCGACCTTCAGGTCGCGCACGTCGAGGACCGGTCCGCTCACCCTTCGTCCTCCCGTGGGTCGAGGGCGTTGCGGATCGCGTCGCCGAGAAGGTTGAAGCCGAGTACCGTGACGGCGATGGCGACGCCGGGGATCACCATCAGGTATGGCGCCTTGTTGAAATAGTCGCGCGCGCCGGAGAGCATCGCCCCCCATTCCGGCTGCGGCGGCTGGGCGCCGAGGCCGAGGAAGGAGAGGCCGGCGGCGGCGAGGATCGCGGCGGAAATGCCGAGGGTGGCGACGACGATCATCGTCGGCAGCACGTTCGGCAACAGGTGAAGGAAGATCAGCCGGAAATGGCCGGCGCCGGCCGCGATCGTCGCCTCGAAATAGGGCTTCGATCGCTCGACCAGCGCCGCGGAGTAGCAGGTCCGCGCATAGAAGGGGATGCCGGCGATGCCGACCGCGATCATCGCATTCTCGAGGCTCGGGCCGAGGACCGCGACGCAGGCGAGCGCGATCAGCGTTTCGGTGAAGGAGAAGAGCACGTCGGTGCCGCGCATCAGGATCTTCTCGACCCAGCCGCGGCGATAGGCAGCGACAAGGCCGATCAGCATGCCGATGGTCAGCGATATCCCGACCGCGATCGCCCCGATCATCAGGGTCAGCCGGCTTCCGAACATCATCCGTGAGAGCACGTCGCGGCCGAATTCGTCGGTGCCGAGCGGGTAGGCGAAGGATGGCGGCAGGAAGCGTTTGCCGACCCCCATCTTGATCGGCGAATAGGGGGCAAGCACGTCCGCCAGCCCGGCGCTGGCGATCAGGATGATGAAGACCGCGAGGCCGAAGGCGCCGCTCGGCGTCGTTGTCAGTCGCCTGAGGAAATGGGCGCGATGGGCGGGACGGACGATCTCGTGCTCGTAGTCGGTGACCGCGCCGGAGAGCTCCGCCATCTCAAGCCCTCCTGATCCGCGGGTCGACGAAGGCATAGACCGCGTCGAGCAGGATCGAGACACAGACCACCACCACCGCGAAGGTCAGGATGAAGCCCTGGATCACCGGGTAGTCGCGCTGGAAGATCGCCTCGACCGCCATGCGGCCGACGCCGTTCCAGGCGAAGATGTTCTCGACCACGATCGCGCCGCCCATCATGAAGGCGAATTGCAGGCCCATCATGGTGATCACCGGCACGAGCCCGGCGCGCAGCACATGGCGATAGAGGACCACTGCCTTGGGCAGGCCCTTCGCCTCGGCGGTGCGCACGAAGTCCTGGCGCATCACCTCCATCATCGACGAGCGGGTCATCCGCGCGACGATCGCGGCATTCGAAAGCCCGAGGGTCACGGCCGGCAGAACGATGTTGAGCGGCCCGGTGCCGCTGACCGGCAACCAGCCGAGCTCGACCGCGAAGAAGAAGAGGAGCATCAGCCCCAGCCAGAAATGCGGGATTGAGACGCCGGTGATCGCCACCACCATCAGGCCGGTGTCGATGAATGTGCCGCGCTTGTAGGCGGCGAAGAAACCGATCGGCAGTCCGATCAGGATCGCCACGGCCATCGCCGCGACGGCGAGGGCGATCGTGTTCGGCAGCCGCTGCATGATGACGTCGAGCACCGGCTGGTGGCCTCGGATCGTGTAGCCGAGGTCGCCATGGAACAGCCGCTCCATGAAGTGCAGGTACTGGATGGGGATGGGCTGGTCGAGGCCGAGGTTGCGCCGGATCTCCTCGAGTTGCTCCGGCGTCGTGCCCTGGCTCTGGGCATACATGATCTGCACGGGGTCGCCGGGAACCAGGTGGATCAGCAGCGTCACGGCGATGGTGGTCACGAAGATCGTGAGCGCCCCCATTGCGATCCGTCCGCCGAGAAACCGCCACATCGGTCAACCCCTTCCAGGAATGGCCCGGCGGTTTGCGCCGCCGGGCCAGGGTCTGTTGGATCAGCTTTCGCCGATCTTCACGTCGTTGAAGATCGGGTAGACGAAGGGCGCGACCTTGAAGCCCTGCACCTCGGGCCGCACGGCGAAGACCCATTCCCAGCCCGGCGTATAGAGCGGGATGTGGACGCCTTCCTCCAGCAGCACCTTGAATACGTCCTGTACGGCCGCCTTTCGCTCTTCAGGATCGGTCAGGACGCGGGTCTTCTCGAGCATCGCGTCGAGTTCCGGCGTGGTGTAGCCGCGATAGGCGCCGGGCGAATGCCAAAGGGCATAGAGGATGTCCGGGTCGTACCAGGACCAGGTCATCATATCCATGCTGCCCTTGCCCTCGGCGTTCTCGTTCTCCTGCCGGACCCGGGCATTCATGGTGCCGATGTCCATCATCTCGATGTCGGCCTTGATGCCGACCTCGGCGAGCTGGGCCTGGAAGATCTCGGCGAGCTTCTGCCGGTTGCCGCCGGTCCAGACCAGCATTGCGGTCTCAAGCGGCTTGTCGGGGCCGTAGCCAAGCTCGGCGAGCAGCTCCTTCGCCTTCTCGGGATCGTAGTTGGGCCGGTACTTCAAGCAGAAGTCCTGGTCGTTGCCGAACACGCCGCGCGACACCGGGCAGGCCTCGGGGATCGAGAGATCGCCGTAGATCAGGTCGATCGCCATCGCCGGATCGGTGGCATAGCCGACCGCCAGGCGCGCCCGCTTGTCGTTGAACGGCGGACGATGCGCGGCGAATTCCCAGAACACGTTCTGCCCGGTATTCTCGGCGACGACGATGTCGAGCTCGCCGGACTCCTTCAGCGCCGCCACGTCGTCGAAGGGCGGCTCGGCGATGTCGACCTCGCCGGTCTTGAGCGCCGCGAGGCGCGCCTGCGGCTCCGGCACCACCGAGATGGTGAGGCCGTCCATGTACGGAGCGCCCTTGTTCTCGGCGAGCTTGCCGAAATTGACGTAGTCGGGGTTCCGCTTGAGGACGATCTTGTCGCCCTTGGTCCAGGATTCGAGCTTCCAGGGGCCGGAGCCGATCGCCGCCGTGGTGCCGAAGCCCTCGCCGTTGGTGTCGCAGATGATCGACGAGAAGCTGTCGGCGAGGAATGGCACCAGTGCCACGAAGGGCGATTCGAGCGTCAGCTTCACCGTCAGCGGGTCGACGACCTCGACGCTGGTGATCGGCCCCCAGCTCGCCTTGGTGACGCTCGGATTGGCGTCGTCGAA
>JAGRKY010000174.1 GCA_020442095.1 Bauldia sp. | reverse complement strand
CACGGTCAGGCTGTCGGCGCGCATGCTGTGCTGGCCGGTGAAATAGAAGAAGAATTCATGGAAATCGGCGGGATCGCGAGCGACCATGACGACCGCCTCGATCCGGGTCGCACCGTTGCCGTGGGTCTGGTAGGCCGGCCGCCAGAAGTTTTCCGGGTGTTCGTTCTTGCAGGTGAAGAAGCCGGCATCCCTGATCCTGCGGTCGCCGGTGAAGGTCAGCGAGAAGGCGACGTCCTTCTCCTCCCCGTCCGGCGCCCTCGCCGTCCGCCCGAAGCGGAACGGCGCATAAGCCGGCAGGCCGCGTTCGGCGAAATCGGCCCGGTTGCGCGCGGGATCGTCGCTCTTGAGGGCCAGCATCGAGATCCCCTCGCGCGCCTCGAGATAATCCCGGTTGAAGGCGGCGAAGGAGAAGGCGTCTCCCGCCGCTTCCGGAATCTTGTCCTTGTCGGCGATCGCCAGCAGCTCGATGAAGCTGCCGCCAAGCTGGACGAGCGAATTGGCCGTGCCGAAGGGGTGCTTCGCTTCCGGCGTCAGCGTGAAGCCGAGGCGGGCATAGGCCTCGCGCGCCCCATCGAGGTCATGGACGGCGACGACGAGATGGTCGATCGGGCGAATCGGGGATTGATGCTCATTTGACATGGTCCAATCTAACCATGTTCCGGCCGGAAACTCGACACGCGGCGGGTTCCGCCGCTCAGTTCGGCAGCCGGAATTCCACCCACAGCGGGTTGTGGTCGGAAATGCGAGAGGCGAAGCTCCCCTTGGTGAGGCCGAGGTCGGTGAGCAGCCTCCCCCAGATCTCGCATATGCCTCCGTTGGCGAGTTCGAGATCGATCAGCTTGGCCTGTCCGTCGGAGAACCACGCGATCTGGTCGTGGTAGCTTGCCGCGGTCGGGTCATTGGTGCGGCCGTAGATCGTCCGCGGATGGCTCTGCAGGACGAACGGCACCTCGAGCCCGGTCTCGACGAAGGCCTCGTAGAGCCGGTTGCCGGTCCGGTCGAGGTTGAAGTCGCCGAGGACCAGCAGGTTGTGATGCCAGCGGTTGGCGTCGGCCGCCCAGTCCCGCATCCATTTGGCGATGCCCCTGAGCTCCGGCAGGCGCTGGGTGTCCTCGTCGCCGAAATCGATGTGCGTGGTGACGAGGATGAAGGTGGTGTCGGGCGTCCTGAAGCTGACCGCATAGGGATTGCGGGCGAATTGCTTCTTGAAGGCGCCTTCGGTGAAGCCGTATTCGGCGGACTCGTCGGGGATGACCAGTTCGGCGGCGAGCCCCGACAGCGACACGCGGCTGGTGTCGAAGACGAAGGCGATGCGCTCGTGGTTGCCGCCCGCGCCGGCGGCGACGTCGGTCATCAGGAAGCTCCAGTTGGGACCAAGCACCTTCATCGCGTAGCGCAGCGCCCTGAGATCGCCGCCGACCTCCTGCAGCGCCACGACATCGAAGCGCGAGATCACCTCGGTCATCGCCCACAGGCAGCGATAGTCGCGCTTCGGGCTCTTGCTGGTCTTCTTCGGCAGGCTCCACGACTTGGTCAGCGAGTTGAAATGGCAGGCATTCCAGGTCGCGATCAGGAGGTTGCGGTCGACGGCGCGCTTCGGCGGCACCGTCTCGTCGAGATAGGCGGTATAGGCCGCGATCTCGTCCACCACGGCCTGCGGCAACGGACCGTCGTCCGGCCGATTGTCTTCGTCGGTGAAGAGGACATCGAGCGGCGTCGGCATCGGTCGGCCTCCTCTGCGGTCGTCTGCCTGCCTGCCCCAATCTCCACCATCGCCGTGGTTTTGAAAAGTCTCCCGGTTATATCGCCGGTTGTCTCTTCCCGTGGTCGGCGCCGGCGCGCGCCTCGATCGTCCAGGCGACGATGGCGACGACGAGCGCCGCGAGCAGGAAACCGACGCTGATCCACGGCAGCTCCGCATAGCCCCAGCCGCCGGTCAGCGCCACGCCGCCAAGCCATGCCCCGGCCGCGATGCCGATGTTGAAGGCGGTGGAGATCAGCGTCGAGGCGAGGTTCGGCGCCTCGGCCGCGCCCTTAAGGATGCGGGTCTGGACCGGCGCGGCGAAGGAGAAGCCGACCAGCGCCCAGAGGACGAAGACGATCGCCATGGCCAGCGGATCGTGGACCGCGGCGAGCGAGGCGAGGTAGACGACGATATCGAGGCAGAAGATGGTCACCAGCGCCGGCATCGGCTTCCAGTCGCCGAGCCGGCCGCCGATCAGGTTGCCGAGCACGCCGCCAAGGCCCGACGCGAAGAGCAGCCACGGGACGGTCTCGGTCGCGATGCCGGTCACCTCGGTGAGGATCGGGACGATGAAGGCGAACGGGACGAAGAAAGCCGTCATTCCGAAGGTGATCATCGCGTAGGACAGGAAGACCGGCGGACGACCGAGCACCCGGATCTCGGTCCAGATGCTGGCCGGGCGCGGGTCGCCCTCGGGCGGCGAGCGCGGGATGACCAGCGCGATGACGATGGTGGCGACGATGCCGAGTGCCGAGATCGCCCAGAAGCTCGTCTGCCAGCCGAAGCGGTAGCCGATCGCGGCCCCCGCCGGCGCACCGAGCACATTGGCGACGGTGATGCCGGAGACGACGATCGAGACGGCCGTCGCCTGGCGCCCGGGCGGCGCGAGCCGGGTGGCGATGATCATCGCGACGCCGAAGAAGAGGCCGTGGCTGCCGGCGACGACGAGGCGCGCGCCCATCAGCAGCCAGTAGTCGGTCGACAGCGCGCAGAGCATGTTGCCCGCGACGAAGACGAGCATCAGGACAAGCAGCAGCGGCCGGCGCGGCAGCG
>JAGRKY010000014.1 GCA_020442095.1 Bauldia sp. | reverse complement strand
TCTGCGGCGACATCGCCCATAGCCGCGTCGCCCGGTCGAACATCATCCTGCTCAACACGCTCGGCGCCCGGGTCCGCGTCGTCGGTCCCTCGACCCTGCTGCCGACCGGCATCGAGCGGATGGGGGTCGACGTCTATACCGACATGCGCTCCGGCCTCGCCGGCGCGGATATCGTGATGATGCTCCGCCTCCAGCGCGAACGGATGGAGGGCAGCTTCGTCCCCTCGGTGCGCGAATATTTCCATTATTTCGGCCTCGACGAGGAGAAGCTCTCCTACGCCAAGCCCGACGCGCTCGTCATGCATCCCGGCCCGATGAACCGCGGCGTCGAGATCGACTCCTCGGTCGCCGACGGCAGGCACAGCCTGATCGGCGAGCAGGTCGAGATGGGCGTCGCCGTGCGCATGGCGGTCCTCGAGGCGCTCGCGGCGCATCTGCCCAATGCCTGAGGCGGCGCGCGACGCGATGCTGGCCCGCCGTGGCGGTGACGACCGCCCGGTGGTCTTCACCAATGCGCGGGTGATCGACCCCTCCCGTGATCTCGACGAGGCCGGAGTCGTGGTGGTCGCCGACCGGCGCATCGTTGCCGCAGGACCCGACGGCCGCACCGCCCGTCCCGCCGATGCGGAAGTCGTCGACTGCCGGGGCGCGATCGTCGCGCCGGGAATCGTCGATATGCGGGTCTTCGTCGGCGAGCCCGGCGCCGAGCACCAGGAGACCTTCGCTTCCGCCGGCCGGGCGGCCGCCGCCGGCGGCGTCACCACCATCGTCACCATGCCCGACACCGACCCGGTGATCGACGACGTCGCCCTCGTCGACTTCATCGGCCGCCGGGCGCTCGCCGAAACCGCGATCCGCGTCCATCCGATGGCGGCGCTGACCAGGGGGCTCGCCGGCAAGGAGATGACCGAGCTTCGCCTGCTCGGCGAAGCCGGCGCCGTCGGCTTCACCGACGGCCGCAGCACCGTGACCAACGCCGCGATCATGCGGCGCGCCCTCACCTATGCCCGCGACTTCGACGGGCTGATCGTCCACCACGCCGCCGATCCCGACCTCGTCGGCAAGGGCGTGATGAACGAGGGCGAGATTGCCACCCGGCTCGGCCTCGCCGGCATCCCCAAGGAAGCCGAGATCGTCATCCTCGAACGCGACATCCGCCTCGCGGCGCTGACCGGCGGGCGCTATCACGCCGCGCTGATCTCATGCGCGGAATCGCTCGACGTGATCCGCGCCGCCAAGGCGCGCGGCCTCGCCGTCACCTGCGGCGTCTCGATCAACCACCTGACGCTCAACGAGAACGACATCGGCTCCTACCGGACCTTCTTCAAGCTGTCGCCGCCGCTCCGCCACGAGGCGGATCGCCTCGCGATGGTCGAGGGGCTCGCCGACGGGACGATCGACGTGGTGGTGTCGAGCCACGACCCGCAGGATGTCGAGACCAAGCGCCATCCCTTCGCCGAAGCCGCCGACGGCGCGGTCGGCCTCGAGACCATGCTCGCGGCCGGTCTCCGCCTCGTCCATGACGGCAGCGTCGACCTCCTCCGCCTGTTCCGCGCGCTGGCGACGCGACCGGCGGAACTCCTCGGCCTCGAGGTCGGGCGGCTCGCCCCCGGCGCGCCGGCGGACCTGATCGTCGTCGATCCCGACATGCCCTGGGTGCTCGACCCGGAGATGCTCCGCTCGCGCTCCAAGAACACGGCCTTCGAGGATGCCCGCTTCTCCGGCCGTGTGCTCCGCACGCTGGTTGCCGGGCGGACGGTCTACGAATACGCTCCGGCGTGATTGTCACAGCGCGGACGCCGCCATGCCGACCAGCCTGAGTATTCTTGCGGCGCTCGCCATCGGTTATCTCCTCGGATCGATCCCCTTCGGGCTGCTGCTGACCCGCTTCGCCGGGCTCGGCGATGTGCGCGCCATCGGCTCCGGCAATATCGGCGCGACCAACGTGCTGCGGACCGGGCGGCGCGACATCGCCGCCGCGACGCTCGTCGCCGACTGCCTCAAGGGGACAGTCGCGGTGCTGGTCGCGGGCGCCCTGTTCGGCTCGGACGGGGCGATGGTCGCGGGGCTCGGCGCCTTCCTCGGCCACATCTTCCCGGTCTGGCTGAAATTCAAGGGCGGCAAGGGCGTCGCCACCTATCTCGGCGTGCTGCTCGGCCTCGCCTGGCCGGCAGCTCTGATCTTCGCCGTGGTTTGGATCGCGACCGCCTGGTTCACCCGCTATTCGTCGCTCTCGGCGCTGGTGGCGAGCCTCGCCACGCCCCTCGCCCTCTTCCTGCTTCTCGGCGAGAACCGGGTCGGCGGCCTTTTCGTCGTGCTCACCGTCATCCTGTGGTGGCGGCATGGCGAGAACATCAAGCGGCTCCTGGCGCGATCGGAGAGCCGGATCGGCGGCGACAAATGACCGGCGCGGGCCGCGGCATCCGTCTCGACGATGACCAGCGGCTCGCATGGCTCCGCCTGATCCGGAGCGAGAATATCGGCCCGGTCGGCATTAGGTAGCAAGAGCACCAAGATCGACGGCGAAGCCTGATCGGCGATCCCGCACAATGCCGGCATGACCGATGTTGAATCGCCTGTCGTCTTTGCGCTGATGAAGCTTCACGCCGAGCTTGGCGGGAAGATCAAAGACAATCAGCGGGAAGCCGCGAAGCTTCGCGCCGACATGAAGCACGTCGAAGCCGTGTTGCAGTTGGTGAAGCCCGGTTTCAATGCAGCCAGGATCGCCCCGAGACGGCGCTACAATCCCAATCCGCTGTTCAAGCGAGGCCACACCTTCAGGGCGGCCATCGAAGTCCTGAAGGCCTCGCCGGAGCCTATGACCGTCGACCAGATCATGGCCGCCCTATTCAGATCCAAGGGCGTTACGGAACCGACACGCGACCAGCAACGCCACCTCTATGGCGCGGTCAACAAGTCGCTGACGAATAATGAGGGCAAGTCGGTCCTGTCCGATGCCGGGCGGCCTCGCAAATGGTCCCTGCTCGGTTCCTGAGAGGACTAATCGGCATATTGACGGGACTATGGCATACTGGCGGTTGTCAAACGCCGGGAGAGCACGCCGATGGAAATGACAGAAAAGCTCGTTAGGGAGTTCGACGCCAAGGATGAGGACGGCAACCTCTATGCCATCCTTGAGTATCAGCAATACGCCTCGTTTGAGCCAATCAACCAGCCAATTCAGTATCTCAAGGGGCGGAAGCGCTTCACCCTAGGCGATGGCTCCCCTGTCCAGGACCGGGACGACGGCACGCTCATAATCGTCGAGAGTGGCACAATCGTTCGCGAGGTCTGAGGACAACACCTTGCTATAGCGCAAGCTGCCGCGCGCCTCATAGGCGCCGACGATGACATATCCGTCGTCTTTGGACGGATAGAAGGTCCACTCAGAGAGTGGCAGGAGACGCCACTCCGCAGCCGATAGAGAACGCGCTGACATGACGGAAATCCCTCCAAATGACGCGCCAGAACAGTCCCCGCTCGACGAAGCGTTGGTCGACTTTGCAGGGCGAATCCTCGCGCTTGAGTTCTTGGTTGTGAAACTGTTTGCGAGCCACGCTCAAACGTTTCCTGAAGGGGTTGCGGCGCGGATGCTCGACGATATCGACGGCGTTTCAGAGAGCGTGAAGGAATCGATGCCGCCCGGCTTCGTGAACGATAGGTTGAGCCACTATGTCCGCGAATTTCTGACGAAGGGCTTGGGCGAACTCAATCTCGCTTTAAGGGCAAGGCCGGAAGACTAAACTGTCCCGGCCGCGCATATTCGGAGACGTTGTCGCCCAATGGCAACCTACGCCCCTCGCTGCCAATACCCTTTCCACTCCCGGCTGACCGGGTGAGCGAGCGCCAAACCGAGCGCACGGCGCGTGAGAGAGCCGTTGTCGAGCCGACGATGATCTTCCATCCACGCCGCATGCGCCGCGTACTGGTGGAGGTAGCGGGGGCTGACGCCATGATGCTGTCCTGCGACCATGCGGCGAAGCCGTGAGAAGTAGGACTCGACTTGGTTCGTCGAGATTCCGTCTTCCGAGTAGGCTTCGCTGTGATTGATCCGATACGTGTCGAACGAACCGTGAAGCACGTCCCAATGGGCCGCTTCGTCGGCAAAGAGGCGCGTGCCGCGCGTGATCCGCTCACGGGCGATTTCGACGCCTTGCGCTTCGGTCGGACGGACGAAGGTGAGCGTCCGGCCCTTGCGCTGGCGAATGGCGATGACGACGCGGCGCTTGCCGGTCTGGTGCTCCGCAAGGCGACGGTCGATCCGGTCAACCTTGCGGTTCTCAGGCCGAATGTGGCCGCCGAAGTATGACCCGTCGATCTCGGCCTCACCCGACACGCTGGCGTCCGCCGTCTCAGCGGCGATGGCTTCCCTGATCTTATGAGCCAGGACGAATGCCGTCTTGTGCTGGCAATCGAGATCGCGGGAGAGCTGCAAGGCCGAAATGCCCTTGGCAGCGTTCATGACGATGCAGATGGCGGCCAACAGGTCGGTGAAGGACATCTTGCGCGAGGCGAAGATGGTCCCGCTGGTGACGCTGTACTGGCGATGGCAGGCGGCGCACTTGAACTTGCGGCGCGTCGAAATCTCGTAGCTGTCGAGGCAACGGCAGTGCGGGCAAACAGCCTCGCCGTCGGTCTCAGGCCAGCGGAGTTCGCGGAACGTGGCATAGGCCTTTTCCTCGCCGCCAGCGAAGATCGAACGCAGAGAGAGCGTCCGTGCCTTTGCTGATAGGAGAAAGTGTTGGGCCATTTGCCATCAAATCCGTTACTGTAGTAACGAATATGGAGGCGCGATGGTTCGTTGTCAATGGCATTCGTAACGAATATGATGGCGTCCGTAACCGAAGCGAGGATGCCATGAAATCCGACAACGAATGGGTCAATCTGGTGAAGGGTCTCCTACGGGCCGAGATGACCAGGCGCGGGGTTTCCTACGAGCAGTTGGCCGAAAAGCTTGGCGAGATGGGCGTGAAGGACTCCGCCGTCAACATCAGGAACAAGGTGGCGCGGGGTGGCTTCTCCGCTGTATTCTTCGTGCAATGCTTGCGCGCGCTTGGCTGTCACACCCTCCGATTGGAGTCGGACTAGTTGTTGTTATTGGGCTGGCACTCGCCGGCCTAAACAATCATCAGCACGAAGCCGCCAGCACTTATCAGGCCGCCACTCATGAAGACGAGATAAGGCCAGCCCCGCCGAAGAGAGAGGCGGACAACCTGAAAGCCAAACGCGCAGACAAGCGCGCCAAGCGCGATCTTCGCGCCCAAGAGGATATGGCGGAATGGGCTTTCTGGATGCTTGTTGCGACGGCTCTTGGCGTTGCGCTCGTTGGCGGCACTCTCGTTGAAGCCTGGAAGGCCGGCAGGGCTGCTGCCGCTGTATTGAAAGAAACGAAGCGGCAAGCCGACATCGCCGAAGAAACCGCCGCCGCGACCACGCGCCAATTCTCCGCCTACATCGGCGCGGAACGGCCATTCGTCTTCCTTGAGATAACCGAACCCGGCATTGGCATGCAGGGCGATGGCAGTATGCGGTTCGCGGGAAAGCGCTTCGCGTTTCAGTTCACCAACTACGGCCGCACGCCGGCTCTCCTGCATGAAATCAACGAAAGCTACCCGATTGTGGAAGGGCTCTCGGACGCCCCACCGCCGTTGGACCCTATGGTTGATCGCGGTCGCATGCAGCCGACTGGAATAGTCTCCGCCGTCGGCGCTCCCCATAAACTGCGCGCCTATCTTCCGAACGTCGCGGACATAAATCGGATGTTGGAGAAGGACGCATGGCGGGAACGCCGACTTTTTCTTCAGGGCTTCGTTCGCTTCTCCGACCCCTTTGGAACTCACTACATCACCGGCTTTCTCGCTTGCTTCAAGCCCAGCGCTGAGGGTTGGGAAATTCGAGGCGGTGACCAATACAATTACACCCGCGTAGAAGACCCGGCAGACATCCCGCCACACCCGTCCGAAAGCGCCTAGCATCCGCGCCTTCCTTTTGTGGAGCTTTGCCACCATGATGATTGCCCACGCTGTTGCCGCCGCCCTGATCTTCGCCGCCAGCCCTGCGGTCGCCGCAAGCGCCTGTCATCCGAGCTATGAGCCCTGCATCGCGGTAGCGAGCGATGCCGACTGCATCCCGCCACCGGATCAGGAGACTTGGGGCAATGGCCCGATCTACTCAGGCCGCGTCTTGGTGATCGGTCCTGACGACTACGAACTTGATCGCGATCACAACGGAATCGGCTGCGAGCGGTCGCCGCCGCAGGAACACAACAAGCCTGATTGCCGAAAGGTCACTGGGTGCCCGCGCTAGGCTTGGTGCGTTTGCTACCTAATGCCGGGCCCGGTCACCTTCCGCGAATTGATCAACCATTTCGGCAGCGGCCTCGCCGCCATCGCCGCAGTGCCGGAACTCGCCGAGCGCGGCGGCCGGCGGATCCGGCTCTGCTCGGTCGAGGATGCCGAACGCGAACGCGACGGGCTGGCGCGGATCGGCGCGCGCCTCGTCGCCATGGGCGAGGCCGACTACCCGCCGTCGCTCCGGCACATCGCCGATGCGCCGCCGCTGATCGCCGTCCGTGGCGATGCCGCGATCCTGTCGCGCCCGATCGTCGCCATCGTCGGGTCGCGGAATGCCTCCGTCGCCGGACGCAAGTTCGCTGCCCAGATCGCCGCCGGCCTCGGCCAGGCGGATTATGCCACCGCCTCCGGCCTCGCCCGCGGCATCGATGCCGCGGTCCACCTCGCCTCCCTCGATACGGGAACCATTGCCGTGCTCGCCGGCGGCCTCGACCAGCTCTATCCGCAGGAAAACATCGAGCTCGCCGACAGGATCGTCGCCGCCGGTGGCGCGCATATCAGCGAGATGCCCTTCGGCTGGGTGCCCCGCGCGCGGGATTTCCCGCGCCGCAACCGCATCATCTCCGGCATCGCTCTCGGCGTCGTGGTCGTCGAGGCGGCCTACCGCTCGGGTTCATTGATCACCGCGCGCCGCGCCGCCGATCAGGGGCGGCTTGTCTTCGCCGTTCCGGGTTCCCCCCTCGACCCCCGCGCCGCCGGCAGCAACCGCCTGATCAAGGACGGCGCGACGATGGTCACCGGGCTCGACGACATCCTGTCCGAACTCGAACCGATGCTCGACCGGTACCCGTCCGGCGCCCCGGAGATCGACGAGGACACCCCTGAGGAACGCCCTCCTCCGACCGAGGTCGCCGACGACGAACGGGCGGCGATTCTCGCGGCGCTCGGGCCGACGCCTGTCGAAGTGGACGAGATCATCCGCTTCACCGGCGCGCGGCCCGCCGCCGTCCACCTCGTTCTGCTGGAACTGGCGCTTGCCGGCAGGCTGGAGCGCCACCCGGGGCAGCGCGTGTCGCTGGTCTAGGCGGTCAGGTATCGGCCGTGCCGTCCTGCCGTCGCGCCTCGGCGCCGGCATCGTCCTCGACCATCCGCAGGAGAAACGCCAGAAACCCGAGGCCGGACCTCGATGCAATGACGCGAAGCTCCCTTGCCATCGCTTCGATATAGCGGGCGGAATCCACCGCATTCGCACCGGACGGAGCATCTTCCAAAGCCATACCTGTTTTGCCTCACTACAACTAATAATTGTATTATTCATACAGTATAACCAATGCGTTAGTGTGTGCGCAAGGCTGTCTCTCCGGCAATTTCGCCGCGGATGAACCCCGCCTTGCCGAGGGTTTATGACGGCGTCGATTGACAGGCCGAACCTATTTTCGGATTGTCCCGCCGCCTCGGTCGATTGGTCGGCACTCTAAAAATACCGCCGCGACGACCCCACCTAACCGTTTCGAATAGAAAGCCAGCCTTGTCACGGCATCCATGAATATCGTCATCGTCGAATCGCCCGCCAAAGCCAAAACAATCAACAAATACCTCGGCTCCGACTACGAGGTAATCGCTTCCTATGGGCATGTTCGCGACCTGCCGTCCAAGGATGGCTCCGTCGATCCCGACGAAGACTTTGCCATGCGCTGGGCGGTCGACGGCAAGTCCAGCAAGCGACTCGCCGACATCGCCAAGGCGGTGAAGGATGCCGACCGGCTGATTCTCGCCACCGACCCGGATCGCGAGGGCGAGGCGATCTCCTGGCACGTCCTGGAGGTGCTGAAGGCCAAGAAGGCGCTCAAGGGCCAGCCGGTCGAGCGGGTGGTCTTCAACGCCATCACCAGGGACGCGGTGCTCGACGCGATGAGCCACCCGCGCCAGATCGACGCCGACCTCGTCGACGCCTATCTCGCCCGGCGCGCCCTCGACTACCTGGTCGGCTTCACGCTGTCGCCGGTGCTGTGGCGGAAACTGCCGGGCGCCCGCTCGGCCGGCCGCGTCCAGTCGGTCGCGCTCCGCCTCGTCTGCGACCGCGAGAACGAGATCGAGACCTTCGTCCCCCAGGAATACTGGTCGGTGGCGGTGACCCTCGAAACGCCGGAAGGCGCCCAGTTCCTCTCCCGCGTCGTCAACTACGAGGGCGACAAGATCGGCCGCCTCGACATCCCCGGGGAAGGCATGGCGCGCCGCATCGAGGCCGCGCTGAAGTCGAACGGCTATCGCGTCGACGCGATCGAGGCGAAGCC
>JAGRKY010000173.1 GCA_020442095.1 Bauldia sp. | reverse complement strand
GCAGGTAGAAGAGGGCGAAGCCGAAAGGCGGCGTCAGGAAGGATGCCTGCAGGTTCAGCCCGAGGATGATGCCGAACCAGATCAGGTCGATGCCGAGCTTCTCGGCGACCGGCGCCAGCAGCGGCACCAGGATGAAGGCGATCTCGAAGAAATCGAGGAAGCAGCCGAGGATGAAGACGATGATTGTCACGGTGATCAGGAAGCCGTATTCGCCGCCAGGCAGCCCAAGCAGCAGCTCCTCGACCCATATGTCGCCGTTGACGCCGTAGAAGGTCAGGCCGAAGACCCGCGCCCCGATCAGGATGAACATCACGAAGGCAGAGAGCTTGGTCGTCGAGTCGAGCGCCTGCCGCAGGGTCGCAAGGTTGAGCCGTCGCTTGGAGAACGCCAGGACCAGCGCTCCGGTCGCTCCCATCGCGCCACCTTCGGTCGGCGTCGCTATGCCGAGGAAGATCGTCCCGAGCACCAGGAAGATCAGCGCCAGCGGCGGGATCAGGACGATGATCACCTGTTCCGCCAGCCGTGACAGGAGGCCGAGGCCGAAATGGCGATTGGCAAGGCTGAAGACGTAGGGGATTAACGTTGCCGCGACTGCCGACCAGACGAGCCGGGTCTCGTAACGCAACGCTTCGAAAACGAAGTGATAGGCGACGACATAGATGAGGGCCGCGACGGCGAGCGCGATGATCAGCGAGGTCACGCCGCTGCCGAGCGTCCGCGTCTCGGCCGGCAGGGCAGGCGCTGCCTTGGGGACGACGATCGTGATGACGAAGACGTAGAGGCAATAGAGGGCGATCAGGATCAGCCCGGGGACAACGGCGCCGACATACATGTCGCCGACCGAACGCCCGAGCTGGTCGGCCATGACGATCAGCACCAGCGAGGGCGGGATGACCTGGGCGAGGGTCCCGGCCGCGGCGACCGTGCCGGTCGCCATCCGGCTGTTGTAGCCGTAGCGCATCATGATCGGCAGAGAGATCAGCCCCATCGCGATGACGGAGGCGGCGACGACGCCGGTGGTCGCGGCAAGCAGGGCGCCGACGACGATCGCCGCATAGGCGAGGCCGCCCCTTACAGGTCCGAAGAGCTGGCCGATGGTGTCGAGCAGGTCCTCGGCCATGCGCGAGCGCTCGAGGATGATGCCCATGAACGTGAAGAACGGGATGGCGAGCAGCGTGTCGTTGCTCATCACGCCGAGGATTCGTTCGGGATTGGCCTGGAGCAGGGGCCAAGACAGTGTGATCTGGTCCGGTGCGACTTCGGCGAGCTCAACGCCGGTGACGAAGAAGAGCAGCGCGCCTGCCGCCAGGGTGAAAGCGACGGGATAGCCGAGCAACAGCATCGCCATCACCGTAACGAACATGATGGGTGCCAGATTGTGAGCGATCAGTTCGATCACACGCGGGGCCGCCGTCCGGGAAGGCGCTGCATCGTCTCGCCGTCCGTCATTTCCGCGACCGCCAGCGGAAGCTCCGGTTCAATGGCAGCGTCGGGAATTCGGCCGGCGACAATGAGGCTGCGCTTGATGATTTCGGAAACAGCCTGGGCGCAGAGCAGGACAAATCCGGCAAAGATCAGGAATCTTGCCGGCCAGAGGATCAGCCCGCCGGCGTTCGACGACACTTCCCCGGAGCGAAAGGCGTTCAGAAAAAACGGCCACGAGAGATAGGCCATCAGGAAGACGAATGGCGACAGGAAGAGGACGTGACCGAAAAGGTCGATCCAATCCCGCGTCCGCTTCGAGAACGATGACGACAGGACATCGATACGGACATGCTCGTTGCGCAACAGGGCATAGGCGGCTGCCAGCATGAAAACCGCGCCGTAGAGATACCATTGCAGCTCGAGGAAGGCGTTCGATGAAACGTCAAAGGCCTTGCGAACCACGGCATTGCCGGCGCTGACCAGAACCGCGACGAGGATCAGCCATGATACCGCGCGACCGATCAGCATCGTGGTCGCGTCGATGACGCGGCTGACCGCCAGCAATACTCCCATCAAGGGACCCCCGATGGCGGTGCCTCCCGCCATAGTTTTGGCCAGCCTGCTCTGGATGCCGATCTTTGGCAAGCCCGCGGGGGGAAACCCGTCGGGCCGGATTCGCACCGCGATTTCGTCGGCGATTGAACCTTTTCGCCGACATCGTCATCATGGGGCAGGCGTGCCTGGAGGACGAAGGGTCGATGGCTCTCGCGGAGGTCTCCCTCGGAGACAAATATGACCTCGGAAAGAGCCGGATCCTGCTCACCGGGAACCAGGCGATCATCCGGCTCGCGCTGATGCAGCAGGCCCGCGACCGCCGCATGGGCAAGCATACGGCCGGGTATATCACCGGCTACCGGGGGTCGCCGCTCGGCACCCTCGACCAGCAATTCGCCCGCGCTGCCAATGTGTTGGCCGGTACCGACATCGTTTTCCAGCCTGCCGTCAACGAGGATCTGGCGGCAACCGCGATCTGGGGCGCGCAGCAGGCCGAGATGCGCGGCGAGGGGCGCTTCGACGGGGTTTTCGGCATCTGGTACGGCAAGGGACCGGGTGTGGATCGCTCCGGAGACGCCCTGAAACACGCGAATCTCGCCGGGACATCGCCCTGGGGCGGGGTGCTGGCGCTGATGGGCGACGACCATACCTGTGAATCATCGACCACCGCCCACCAGTCCGAATATGCCTTCGTCGATGCGATGATCCCCGTCCTGTCGCCGGCCGGGGTCCAGGAGATTCTCGACTACGGGCTGTTCGGCATCGCGATGTCGCGCTTCACCGGCCTGTGGGTCGGGCTGAAGTGCATCAAGGACACGGTGGAATCGACCGCGACGATCGACGGTTCGCTCGACCGGGCGGCGACGATCATCCCAGGCGCCTACCGGATGCCGCCGGGAGGGCTCAGCATCCGGCCGCGCGACACGCCGCTGGCGCAGGAGGAGCGGCTCCACGAAAGCAAGCTCGCCGCGGCACTGGCCTTCCTGCGGGTCAACGTGCCGGACCGGCTGGTGCTGGCCGGCGGGCGCGAGCCGCGGATCGGCATCATCACGGCGGGCAAAAGCTATCTCGACACGCTGCAGGCGCTCGACGACCTCGGCATCGACGAGGCCCGCGCCGCGGCACATGGCATCAAGCTGCTCAAGCTCGCCTGCACATGGCCGGTCGAGCCGAACACCATCCGCCACTTCGCGACCCGCCTCGAGAAGATCATCGTCGTCGAGGAGAAGCGCGGGCTGATCGAGTCGCAGGTCAAGGAAATCCTCTACGGCACGCGCAACCAGCCGGTCATCGTCGGCAAGCGCGACGAGGCCGGTGAATGGCTGCTGCCGTCGAAGGGGGCGCTGGATTCCAACCAGATCGCCATCGCCATCGGCGACCGGGTCCTGGAGAAGAACCGGGACATGCAGGTCGACCGGAAGCTCGCAGCGCTCAAGGCGGCCGAAGAGCGGCTGGCCGAAGGCCACGACATCGCGACACGCGGCTTCTATTTCTGCGCCGGCTGCCCCTACAACACCTCGACCGTCGTTCCGGAAGGCTCGCGCGCCTATGCCGGGATCGGCTGCCACTTCATGGTCCAGCGGGTCGGCCGGTCCACCGAGGGCTACACCCATATGGGCGCCGAGGGCGCCAACTGGGTCGGCGAGGCGCCCTTCTCGAAACGGCGGCATGTCTTCCAGAATATCGGCGACGGCACCTA
>JAGRKY010000172.1:3907-5479 GCA_020442095.1 Bauldia sp. | reverse complement strand
TTGGTCATCGCCAGCACGATGTCGAAGACCTTGAGGACCAGGATGGTAATCGTCGTCCACACCACCGCGATGGTTCCCCAGATCTGGGGAACCATGATGAAAAAGAAGAGCTGCCAGCCCTTGGCTCCGTCGATGATCGCGGCTTCGATCGTTTCGTCCGGAATGCCGCGCAGCGCAGCCGACAGGATCACCATGGCGAAGCCGGTCTGGATCCATATCAGGATCACCATGAGGAAGAAGTTGTTCCAGAAGGGTATGGTGATCCAGGCTTGGGGCGATCCGCCGAACCCTTCGACGATCGCATTGAGCAGGCCGATCTGCGTCGAGCCTTCGCTGCGATAGTCGTAGATGAATTTCCAGATGACGCTGGCGCCGATGAAGGAGATCGCCATCGGCATGAAGATCAGGCTCTTGGCGATATTGCCCCACCAGATGCGATCGGTCAGATAGGCGATCAGCAGGCCAAAGCTGGTGCTCAGCGCCGGCACCACGATCAGCCACAAGAGGTTGTTGAAGATCGACGAGCGGAAGCTCGTGTCGCTGAACGCCCAGCGGTAGTTAGCCAGGCCCACGAATTCTTCGCCCGTGCGATCGTAGAAGCTCAGTCGCAGGGAGTCGAAGACCGGATAGACGAGGTAGACGACCAGAAGCAGCAGGGCTGGCCCGAGAAAAAGCCAGGGCCGGATAACCGAGGAAATCTTCTGGTTGCGAACCGCTCGCGGTGTTGCATCCCGGAAGGGGAAGATGCGATCGAGCAGCCAGTTCGCTGCAACATAGTACAGGGCGCACGCACCAACGCCCAGCACGATCGCCACGAGGGCGAAAAGCAGTTGCTGCATCGTTCCCCCCTTCCCGATGCCACGTTGCCCGCGACACTTTTTTCAAGTCTACGGTCAAATTCGACCGTACGCCATCAGCGCCTGCCCCCGCTGTGGAAACCCGGGCCGGAAATCCGCTTCCGGCCCGGGGAATGCTTGTGAGCGGACTCGCCCTACTTGATCGCGTCCCAGGACTTCTGGATTTCCTTGGTCACCGCATCGGCCGATTCACCACCGACGTAGTTGACCATCCCGGTCCAGAAGGTGCCCGCGCCGACCGCGCCCGGCATCAGGTCGGAGCCGTCGAAGCGGAAGGTCGTGGCGTTGAGCAGGATCTCGCCCTGCTTCCTGAGCGCGTCGTTGGCGTAGGCCTCGGTGTTGACGCTCTTGAGCGCGGTCAGCAGGCCGGACTGGGCCATCCACACCTCATGAGCGATCGGGGTCTCCAGCCACTCGATGAAGGCGCGCGCCGCATCGGAGTCCTTGGTGATGGCGAACAGCGTGCCCGCGCCGAGAACCGGCTTGCCGAGATCCTTGCCCGCATAGGCAGGGAAGTAGAAGAAGTCGGCATCGACGCCGAGCTCGGTGCCTTCCGGGAAGAAGGACGGGATGAACGACG
This sequence comes from Bauldia sp., assembly GCA_020442095.1. The sequence continues at coordinate 4,042 of JAGRKY010000172.1, read as the reverse complement.
CCTGGTGGTGCATGTAGCACTTGGGCGGGGACGAGAAGAGGCCCTTCGGGCTGTCGCGGAAGTCGGTCGAGGCGACCGCCGCGGCGCCGCCGTCGACGAACTTGTCGTTCTTGGCGAACCAGCCGAACTCGTCGA